>JAJYJA010000050.1 GCA_021789795.1 Deltaproteobacteria bacterium
GATGATCTCGCAAAAAGGTAGCCGATGGCTAAGCAAAAGGGCCGATATACAAGGCGCGGGGTGTGTTTGGCGAGTGAGGCCATACAGATGGTATGCCGAACGAGCCAAACCGCCACGCGCCGCGGTAGATCGGTCTTTTTGCGACGCCATCAAGGAATTGTGCACCACGCAATTTGTGGCGCTATCGTTCAGGAAATCCCCCTCAATCCCCCATTTCAAAGGGGGAGCAGTCTCTGGTTAGCTTCCTCCCCCCTTTGAAAGAGGGGGCCAGGGGGGGATTTTAAGGTTCGGGCGGAAGAAGCATCTCCTAACCGGACAAGGCTGAATTTTAGCTGGTTGTTGGCCCCGCGGGCGTCGGTTTTGCCCCTGGCGGGGGCCGTCAGTCGTCAAATTGTTGACGGTTCTTGCGCCGTTCCTGGCCGGGAATCTTGTTGCAATCTGGGGGGTGATTAAGTATCCTGTGCCCCCAGTCGGCGGCCTTTGCTTGGTCTATCTTTCCCGCCGGGGGCCACGATTCATATCATTGCCTAAAGGATGTTCGCCAATGTGGGATTACACTGACAAGGTAAAGGACTATTTTCTAAATCCCCGCAACGTCGGTCAGATCGACGACGCCAACGCCGTGGGCGAGGTCGGCTCCCTGGCCTGCGGCGACGCCTTGAAGCTGATGCTCAAGGTGGACGCCAACGAGGTGATCACCGACGCCAAGTTCCAGACCTTCGGCTGCGCCAGCGCCATTGCCTCCTCCTCGGCCCTGACCGAGATGGTCAAGGGCAAGAGCCTGGCCGAGGCGGCCAAGATCACCAACGAGGATATCGCCAACTTCCTGGGCGGGTTGCCCAAGGAGAAGATGCACTGCTCGGTCATGGGCCGCGAGGCCCTGGAGGCGGCGATCGCCAACTACCGGGGCATCCTCTTGCCTAAGGCCGAGGGCGAGGTGGTCTGCGAGTGCTTCGGGGTCACCGATGTCGAGATCCGGCGGGCCATCGAGGAGAGCCACCTGCGCACCGTGGAGGAGATCACCAACTTCACCAAGGCCGGGGGGGGCTGCGGCAAGTGCCACGACCGTCTGCGCGAGCTTTTGGCCGAGAGCGCCAAACAGGGGGCCAAGGCCAAGATCATCCCCCTGCGGGCGGTCCCGCGCCGGCTGACCAATATCCAGAAGATCAAGCTGATCGAGGAGGTGTTCGAGCGCGAGGTGCGGCCCACCCTGCGCAAGGACGGCGGCGACATCGAGCTGATCGACGTGGACGGAGACACGGTGATCGTCTCCCTGCGGGGGGCCTGCGGCAGTTGCGCCAAGTCCCGCACCACCCTTAAGGAGTACGTGGAGAAGAGGTTGCGGGAGCAGGTGCTAGACACCCTGACCGTGGAGGACGACAGGCCATGAGCGCGGTAATCTATCTGGACAACAACGCCACCACCCGGGTGGCGCCGGAGGTGGTTGAGGTGATGCTGCCCTACTTCTCCGAGCTGTACGGCAACCCGTCGAGCATGCACACCTTCGGCGGCCAGGTGGGCGAGGCCATCGTCCGGGCCCGGACCCGGATCGCCGGTCTGCTGGGCGCCGATCCCGAGGAGCTGATCTTCACCAGTTGCGGCACCGAGAGCGACTCCACCGCCCTCCTCTCCGCCATCCGTGCCAATCCCGGCAAGCGCCACCTGATCACCACCCGGGTGGAGCATCCGGCGGTCAAGAACCTGGCCGAGAACCTGCAAGCCTTCACCGGCCACAAGTACCGGGTGACCCAACTGGGGGTGGATGGCGACGGTCAGCTCGATCTGGCCGAATACGAGCGGGCCTTTGCCGAGGACACCGCCCTGGTCAGCGTCATGTGGGCCAACAACGAGACCGGGGTGCTCTTCCCGGTGCTGGAGATGGCGGAAATCGCCCGCAGCCGGGGGGTGCTCTTCCACACCGACGCCGTGCAGGCGGTGGGTAAGGTGCCGATGAATTTGCAGGCATCGGCGATTGATTTCCTGGCCATGTCCGGCCACAAGCTGCACGCCCCCAAGGGAGTGGGGGTGCTCTACGTCAAGAAGGGCACGCCCTTTACCCCCTTTTTGATCGGCGGGCATCAGGAGAAGGGCCGGCGGGGCGGCACCGAGAATACCGCCGCCGTCATCGGTCTGGGCAAGGCCTGCGAGCTGGCCGCGGCCCGGATGACGGTGGAGAATGCCCGGGTCAGGCTGCTGCGCGACAAGCTGGAGCAGGGGTTGCTCGCCGCCATCCCCAACTCCCTCCGCAACGGCCACCCGGCCAACCGCCTGCCCAACACCAGCAACATCAGCTTCGAGTACGTCGAGGGCGAGGCCATCCTCCTGCACTTAAACGCCTTGGGGGTCTGCGCCTCCTCGGGCTCGGCCTGTACCTCGGGGTCGCTGGAGCCCTCCCACGTCATGCGGGCGATGGGGGTGCCGTTCACCGCCGCCCACGGCTCCATCCGCTTCAGCTTGAGCAGTTACAACACCGAGGACGAGATCGATTTCGTCCTCGCCCACCTGCCGCCGATCATCGAAAAGCTGCGGGGCATGTCGCCGTTCTGGCACAACCGCCCCCAGGGCGTCTAGGCCGCTGGGCAAGGAGTGGTTATGAGGGTTGTCCCGCAATCGTTCGAGGTGCTGACCGAACTGGATCAAGGCTCGATGCTCACCCGGCTGGAGGCCTGCGGTCGGATCTGCTACAAGAGCGAGGGCCGGATCACCCCCGACTCCGCCGAGCCCTTTGTGCGTAACGTCTTGAAGAGCGGCCATAACTCGGTGGCCGAGATGGCGGTCTGCACCCTCCGGGTGACCTTAGATGCCCGGGTGATGGTCGATCGCTTTCTCGAAACCCTGCCCAAGTTCTTGTCGATCAGCGCCTTGGACAAGCACGTGCTCTTGATCACCGGCAGCGTCCGGGCCTTCAGGGAGCTGTACCTCTCCCACCCGACCTTGAAGATGGTGAAGGGGATCACCCGTTTCCTGGCCGAGCGCTGGCCGGTGTTTTTCTTCGATCTGCGACCCAAGAACGGCTGGCCCCGGCAGGACGGGGTGGCGGTGGAGAAGCTTCCCCTTTCCGAGGTGGACGCCCTGCCCGCCGATCTGCTGGCCAAGCACCGGCACCTGGCGGTAAGGTTCATCACCAACCGGGCGGTGAGCCACGAGATCGTCCGTCACCGGCCCTGCTCCTTTCTTCAGGAGAGTCAGCGCTACTGCCGTTACGACAAGGATCAGTTCGGCGGCGAGGTGACCTTCATCAAGCCCATGTTTTTTGCGGAGGGCAGCCCGGAGTACGCCCTTTGGGAAGAGGCCATGCGTCGCGGCGAGTCGCTTTATCTCCGGTTGCTCGAAACCTCCTCGCCCCAGGCGGCCCGCACCGTGCTGCCCAACTCCTGCAAGACGGAGATCATCGTTTACGCCAACCTGCTGGAGTGGTTCCACATCTTCCGCTTACGCACCTCGACCGCCGCCGAGCCCTCGATGCGGGAGATCATGATCCCCCTGCTCGCCGAGTTCAAGCGGCTATTCCCCGCCGTGTTCGGAGGGCTGGAGCCCGCCGCCTGAACCCGGCGCCTTCTCTTACGGCCTCCTCCGGCCCCGCACCTTGATCTGGGCCTGCAACTCCTTGGCCTTTTCCTGGGCCTGGGCCAGTTGCTCGGGGGTCAACATGCTGGCCGCAAAGCCCTTGTTCTCCTGGGCCAGCTTGTCTTCTTGATCCGCCGCCAGACTCAGCCAGGCGTAGGCCAGGATGTTGTCCTTTTCCACCCCCTTGCCCATGAAGTACATGCTCGACAGGTAATACTTGGCTTGGGCGTTGTTCTGCTTGATCGCCTTTTTGTACCAGTAAATTGCCTGGTCGTAGTCCTGCTTCACCCCCCGGCCCTCGGCGAGCATCAGCCCCAGCTTGTACTGGCCGTCGGCGCTGCCGCGCTCCGCCGCCTGCCGGTACATCTCCACCGCCTTGGCCTCGTCCTTGGGCAGGCCGTTGCCGGTGGCGTACACGTCGCCTAAGGCCACCTGGGCAGCAACGTTGCCGTTCTTGGCCGCCTGCTCGATCTTGTCCGTCTGGAGCTTGATGTTTTTTAAGCGCCGGGCCGCCTTCTTGTGGCCCTGGGCCGCCGCCTTCTGGTACCAGACCATGGCCTGGGCCATGTCGGCGGGCACGCCCTCGCCTTTTTGGTAGAGGTGGCCCAGGTTGAACTGGGCCTCGGCGTTGCCGCTTGCCGCCGCCTTCCGCCACCAGAACACGGCCTGACCGTAATCCTGGCCCAGACCCTTCGTCCCCTGGGCGTACAAGAGGCCCAGCTCGTTCTGGGCCTGGACGTCGTTGTGGATGGCGAGCTGGCGCACCCGGTCCACCTCGGTTGCCTTATCCCCGGACATGGCCGGGCCGGGGTGGAGCGTCAGGCCCGCCAGCATGAGGAGGCCTAGGCAGTTGCGCATGGTTGGGCGTGGTTTCATGGTGAGTTCTCCTTGTTCGTAAGCGCCCGAGCCCGTCGGGGCGGTCTGTCCGCCGTCTTTCGGGTCGGCTAGAAAAGTTGGCGCAGTTGGTTGAGATACCAGGCGACGGCCTGGGGGGCGGCATCTGCTGGCGCCCAGGGGGCCTGTTCCGCTTGATCCAACGGTAGATACGGCCCTGCCTTGGCCTCGAAAAAGACCGTGCCCGAGGCCAGGCTGACGGCGGTGTGATAGACGCCGTGGGGAATATCGACGCCCAGGTTGCCGGTGTCCGGAGCGAGGAGGACGGTTTCCGTCACCTGGCCGTCGGCGGCAAACATGACGATCCCCAGCCGGCCTCGCAGCAGGACGAAGGTCTCGTCCTTCTCGTCGTCCAGATGGCGGTGGGGCCGGATGTAGGAGTCGGGCTCGATGGCGTTCAGCAGCCGGTGGCAGCGGCAGCCGTCGCCCGGATGCAGGTTTAAGTTCCGGCGCCGCCGGGGGGCGACTCCGGCCTGGCCGCTAAGGTTATCCAGTAATTCAATGGAGATGACGCGCATGTTCTCGGACACGGAAGGCCAAAAGAGCCCCAACCGGCGAGCTCTTGCCAATGGCGGTCGCCGGGCGGAGGGGTCGATGCGGGCGCATCTTCCGCCGTCATCGCCTGTTAGCTTATAACACATAACCTGGCCGGTGCGCAGTATAAACTCGCGTGGTCGTCGGGGCCGAGGCGGGCGTCCCGCGATCATCGGCTTGACAAGCCGGTTGCTTCAGGATACATACGGTGGTCATCAGGTGTCAGCCACGACGTAAAATGGGAATCCCGTGCGAATCGGGAACGGGCCCGCCGCTGTAACCCTCATCTTGCCTAGCGCAAGCCCCGCTGACCTCGCGTGCCACTGTTCTTTTCAGAATGGGAAGGCCGTCAGCGGGCGGGGAAGTCAGAAGACCTGCCTGATAGCCATAACCGCCTCCTCCTGGAACGAGGGCGCGTCTTTTTGCGGATAAACCGGGCTATCCTCAAAGTATCGTTTTGCGCTTTGAGGAGATCGCCCATGCCCCCGACCTGCCCTGCCTCGCCCCTTCTGCACCGGCTGCACCGCTGGGGCGGCCTGCTGGCCGCCGTCGTCATGTTGTTCTACGGCGCCACCGGTCTGCTCTTGAACCACCGTCAACTCTTCGACTATTTCCAGCATACCGAGACCAGCAGGATGGCGGTGCCGGTGGCCGATCTGGGGCCGGTGAACACCTTTATCGACCAGTATCGGCGGGCGATCAACCGGCCCGAGGCGCCCGAGGTCATCCGCATTAAGGACGGCAGGCACATCGAGTTGTTGTACGGCGCCCACGGGCAGACCACCTACCGCATCGACCCCCGGGCCGGCCTCATGCGGGTGGAGACCAAGAGCCCCAGGGAGCCGCTCTACCTCTTAAACCGCCTGCACAAGGCCGCCAAGACCAGCGGGGCCTGGCTTTGGGTCAGCGATATCCTCTCCCTGGCCATGCTGGTTTCGGTGGTCTCGATCCTGCTTGCCATGCGCTATCGCCCCTTAGATATCTGCCTGCTGGCGGTGGGGGTGGGGGCCTGTCTGCTGGGAGGCGTCCTTGCCTAGATCGGCGGCCCCGCGCCCCGCATCCGCGGCCCTGGCCCTCAAGCCGCCTTTTTCTTTGCTGCTGGCCGGCCTGGGGGCGCTGCTGGCGGCGGGACTGGTGCTGGCCGCCGGCCTGGGATATATCGCCATCCCGGCCCGGGAGGTGCTGGCCATCATCCTGGCGCGCTTGGGTCACGGCGTGGCCGGAGACGCCGTGACCCGGGCCGTGGTGCTGGACGTCCGTCTGCCCCGCATCCTGACCGCCGCCCTGGTGGGCGGGAACCTGGCCGTGGCCGGGGTGATCTTCCAGGCCATCCTGCTCAATCCCCTGGCCGACCCCTACACCCTGGGCGTCTCCTCGGGCGCCGCCTTCGGGGCCTCGCTGGCCCTGCTCGCCAACCTTGCCTGGCTGGGGGGTCTCTCCGTGCCGCTCGCCGCCTTCGCCGGGGCGCTCCTGGCCGTCTTGGCGGTGCTCGGGCTGGCCGGCGGCGACCGATCCTACGCCGGCAACTCCCTGATCCTGGCCGGGGTGATCGTGGCCGCCATCCTCTCGGCGGGCATCGGGCTCGTCAAATACCTGGCCGACGAGCAGGTGTCGGTGATCATCTTCTGGCTGATGGGCAGTTTCGCGGCCCGCACCTGGGCCGATGTCGGACTGGTCTTGGCCGCCGGCCTGCTCACCCTGGGCCTTGGTCTGTATCATGGCCGCGATCTGAACGTCATGGCCCTGGGCGAACGGGGCGCCGCCTCCCTGGGCCTGGACACGGCCCGGCTCCGCAAGCGTTTGCTGATCGTGGCCTCGCTGGGGACGGCGGTATCGGTGTCGGTGTCCGGGATCATCGGTTTTGTCGGGCTCATCGTCCCCCACCTCCTGCGCCTGCTGATCGGGCCGGACAACCGGAAGCTGATCCCCGCCGCCGGCCTCATGGGGGCCATCCTGCTGCTCTTGGCCGATACCATCAGCCGGGCGATGCTGAGCCGGGAGGTGCCGGTGGGGGTGCTCACCGCCCTGATCGGGGGGCCGTTTTTCTGCCTGATTTTTAAGAAAAAACTCGGGCGCGGGGCATGAGGGCGCTATTCTCCGGGGCCGGGGTCGCGGCGGGATATGGGGAGCGGATGGTGTTTGACGATCTGACCTTCACCCTGGCCCCGGGCCGCTTCTACGGCCTGCTCGGGCCCAACGGGGCGGGCAAGACCACCTTGATCGACCTGTTGCTGGCCAACCTCGCCCCCCGCTCGGGGGAGGTGCTCTTCCGCGGCCTGCCCCTGGGGAGTTACCGCCGAGCGGCCCTGGCCCTGGAGATCGCCCTGGTGCCGCAGGAGTTCCGGCTCAACTTCGATTTCACGGTGCGGGAGGTGGTGATGATGGGCCGGCATCCGCATCTGCCGCGTTTTGCGAGCCCCGGGGAGCGCGATCGCCTGCTGGTCGATCAGGCCCTGGTCGAGCTGGGGATCGCCGACCTGCAAGACCGGCTGGTCACCAGGCTGAGCGGGGGTGAGCAGCAGCGGGTGGTGGTGGCCCGGGCCCTGGCCCAGGACACCCCGGTGCTGATGCTGGACGAGGCCACCTCCAGCCTCGACATCCGGCACAGCCTGCACATCCTGGGGACGCTCAAGCGGCGCTGCCAGGAGGCGGAGGGCGAACGCACCATTATCGCCGCCATCCACGACTTAAACCTCGCCGCCGCCTACTGCGACGAGATCCTGCTCCTTGACCAGGGGCGGCTGCTGATTAAAGGCCCCCCCGCGGAGGTGCTGCGGCCCGAGACGATCCGGCGGGTCTTCGCCGTTGACTGCCAGTCCTTCGCCGCCCCTGGCTCCGGGGCGTACCAGTTGGCGTACCGTTATCAGTGACGGGGATTTAATCTGGCTTCCGCCCGGCTCGGGCGGGGCGCAACCAAACGAGGCGATGATGAAAATCTGCGGTAATTATTGGTTAAAATTGATGGTGGCTGGATTTCTTCTGCTGGGGGCCGCCATCTCCCAGGCCCAGAGCCTGGTGGATCAGGACGGCCAGCGGATCAACTTCGATAAGCCCTTCACCCGGATCATCTCCCTCTATCCGGCCCATACCGAAAATCTCTTCTCCCTGGGGCTCGACTCCCAGATCGTCGGGGTGTCCATGGACGACGACTTCCCGGCGGCGGTCAAGTCCAAACCCCGGTTCGACTTTAGGGCCGACCCGGAGCGGATCATCGCCGCCCGGCCCGACCTGGTGCTGGTGCGGCCCATGATCAGCCGCTTTCAGCCCGACCTGCTGGCCAAGCTGCGCCTGGCCGGGATCACCGTGGTTTCCCTGCAACCCAACGACCTGAAGGAGACCTTTGCCTACTGGCGCGACCTGGGCCGGCTGACGGGCCGGGAGCGGGAGGCGGAGCAGATGGTGAGTGGCTTCCAGGCCAGGCTGGCCGCCATCGGGAAGGCGGTGGCCACCATCCCCGCCAGGGAGCGCCAGCGGGTCTATTTCGAGGCCATTCACCGCAAGATGAAGACCTTCGCCCCGGACAGCATGGCCATCTTTGCCCTGACCGCCGCCGGGGGGATCAACGCCGCCCCCGACGCCGCCCAGGTGCGCAAGACCAACATCGCCGACTACGGCCTGGAGCGTCTGCTGGCCAAGGCGGACGAGATCGATGTCTTCCTGGCCCAGCGGGGACGGATGAACCGGATCACCGCCCAGGGCATCTACGACGAGCCGGGTTTGGCGGCCTTAAAGGCGGTCAAGAACCGGCAGGTGTTTCTGATCGACGAGGCCCTGGTCTCCCGGCCCACCCCGCGGCTTATCGAGGGGATCATCGACATTGGCCGCCTCCTCTATCCCCAGGTCTTCAAGGCCTTTCCCCAGTGAGCTGCGGGGCGTTGTTGCTGGCCGCCACCCACAGCGGGGCGGGCAAGACCACCCTGGCCCTGGGGCTGCTCGCGGCCCTGGCCCGGCGGGGGCTTAGGGTGCAGCCCTTCAAGTGCGGGCCGGACTTCATCGACCCCAGCCTGCACCAGATGGCGGCGGGCCGTCTCTCGCGCAACCTGGATTTGAGGATGTGCGGCCCAGACTACGTCCGGGCGCTCTTCGCCCGGCAGTTGGAGACGGCGGACATCGGCCTGGTGGAGGGGGTGATGGGGCTGTTCGACGGCGGCCTGGCCAGCCCGGCCAGTCTGGCCAAGGCCCTGGGTATCCCGGTGGCGTTGGTGGTGGACGCCGCCGGCCAGGGGGAGAGCGTGGCGGCGGTGGTCAAGGGCTTCGAGACCCTGGATGCGGAGCTGACCCTCATGGGGGTGATCTTCAACCGGGTGGCGAGCCCCCGGCACCTCGAACTGCTGACCGCCGCGGTGCAGGCGAACTGCAAGACCCCGGTGCTGGGGCATCTGTCCAAAAACCGGGATTTCGTCATCGGCGGCCGCCATCTGGGGCTCAGGATGGGCTGGGAGTCGCCCCTGTCGGCGGCCCAGCTCGAACTCCTGGCCGGGACGGTGGCCCGGGGGATCGATCTCGATGCGTTGCTTGACCGGGCGGCGCTGGCGGGCCGTCCGGGGCCACGGGAGGCCCGCCAGCGGCCCGAGGCGGCGGTGCTGGCCGCTCAGGGCCAGGGCCGGCAGCGTCTCCGGATCGGGGTGGCTCGGGATCGGGCCTTCTGCTTTTACTACCCGGATAATTTGGAGCTCTTGCAGGCCCAGGGGGCCGAACTGGTCGAGTTCAGCCCCCTGGACGACCGGGCCCTGCCGCCGGGGCTTAACGGCCTCTACCTGGGCGGCGGCTACCCCGAGCTTTACGCCTCGGAGCTGGCCGCCAACCTCCCGATGCGGGAGGCCATCCGCGACTGGTCGGATTCAGGGCGGCCCTTGTACGCCGAGTGCGGCGGCTTCATCTACCTCTGTCAGGGGGTGGTGGATAGGGAGGGCCGCTTCTGGCCCCTGGCCGGGGTCTTCCCCACCCGGGCGGTGATGCGGGACCGGCTGGCCGGGTTGGGTTACCGGGAGGCGGAGATCGTTCGGCCCTGCCTCTTGGGCGGACGGGGGGGCCGGCTTTTCGGCCACGAGTTCCACTACTCGGAGATCGAGCCGATGCCGGAGACGGTGGGCCGGGCCTTCCGGCTGGCCGAGGGCCGGGAGGAGGGCTATCAGATCCACCATACCTTGGCCGGCTACCTGCATCTGCATTTTGGCAGGACCCCGGAGGCGGCGGGGCACCTGCTGGCGGTGGCGTCTGGTTGCCGGCCGACATAACCATCTAAATCAGTAACTATCCAGCCGCACCCCATCTGCTTTGTCACCAGCCGGCTCACATACCGAAAGTATAGCTCGCCGGCTGGTTTCGCGCATCTGGGGCGCGGCTGAACAGTTACGGTTCCCAGCCGATGCCAATTCTGCGGCACTAAGCTGGATAGTTACCTAAATCAAGGAGTAAAATCAACCAATGTCCAAGCAGGCTGACCTGGCGCCCCAGGAGATCGAGGCCGCGAGCTTCGCCATCATCGAGCGGGAGTTTGGGGAGCGCACCGGCCTTAAAGTCACGGATTTTTCCCGGGAGGAGTTCGCGGTGATCCGGCGGGTGATCCACGCCACCGCCGATTTTTCCTTTGCCCACTCCCTGCGTTTTCACCCCCTGGCCATCGCCACCGCCATTGCCAGGCTGCGGGCCGGGCGGGCGGTGGCCACCGACGTGAACATGACCGCCGCCGGGATCAGCAAGGCCGGTCTGGCCGCCTGGGGTTGCCCGGTGATCTGCGAGCTGGGCGGGCCGCCTCCCGCCGCGGGGCGGGCGGGGGAGGGCGGCCGTACCCGGGCCGAGCTGGGCATCCTGGCGGCCTTGGCCCGTCAGCCGGGAATCGTGGCCATCGGCAACGCCCCCACCGCCTTGCTGGCGGTCATCGACTACTGCCAGCGGCGGGCGGACGCCTTCGACGGGGTGGTGATCGGGGCCCCGGTTGGATTCGTCAATGCCCTGGAATCAAAGGAGATGCTGTCCGGGCTGGACATTCCCCACCTCACCCCCCTGGGCCGCAAGGGCGGTAGCCCGGTGGCGGCGGCGATTGTCAACGCCTTGATCCGGCTGGCGGGAGAGGGGTCTTGAGTCCGGCGGCCAGAAGACGCCTGCGTTTTGGGTTCACCACCGGGGCCTGCGCGGCGGCGGCGGCCAAGGCGGCCTGCCTGGCCCTGCTGGGCGCCGCCCCTAGGCGGGTGGAGATCCCCTTTCCCGATGGCCGGCGTCATGTCTTTGCGGTGCTTGACTGCCGGCGGCTGGCCCCTGACCTGGCCCAGGCCTCGGTGGTAAAGGACGCCGGCGACGACCCGGACGTGACCAACGGCGCCGAGATCGTGGCGCGGCTTGAACGCCGGGGCGGGGGCGCCTTTGACTTGCGCTTTGCGGCCGGCGAGGGGGTGGGCACGATCAGCAAGCCGGGCTTGTCGCTGGCGGTGGGCGAGCCGGCCATCAATCCCGTCCCCCGGACGATGATCCGGGCCGCCCTGGAGGAGGCCCTGGCCGGGGAGCCGGTTTCCGGACGGTTCACCGTCATGGTGAGCGTTCCCAGGGGCCGGGAGCTGGCCCAAAAGACCTTGAACGGGCGGCTGGGGATTGAGGGCGGGCTCTCGATCCTGGGCACCACCGGTATCGTGAGCCCCTTGTCGATGGCGGCCTGGACCGCCACCATCCTGGCCTCGATGTCGGTGGCCAGGGCCGTGGGTTGCGACACCGTGGTGCTCTCCACCGGCCGCACCTCGGAACGGGCGGTGCAGGAGAGGCTTGACCTGCCGGTCGAGGCCTACGCCATGATGGGCGACCATCTGCATTTCTCCCTGACCGCGGCCCGGGAGCAGGGATTCTCCCGGATCGTCCTGGCCGGGATGTGGGCCAAGCTGGTCAAGGCGGCCCTGGCCATCCCCCAGACCCATGTCCGGCACGGGGCGTTGGAGACGGGGAGGGCGGCCGAGCTGCTCGGCTCCTTGGCTTGCGATCCGGGCTTGGCCGGGGAGCTGGCCCAGGCCAATACCGTCCGGGAGATCTACGACCGGCTGGCGGCCGGCGGCCGGGACGACCTCGTCCGGGCGGTGTGCGAGCGGGCCCGCCACTACGCCGGTGAGGTGTCCGGATTGCCGGTTGCGGTCTATCTGGTGACCGGCCCCGGCCAGGTGGCCTGTCATGTCTGAGTTGCATCTGATCGGCGTTGACGGCGGGGAGTGGCGCCCGGCGGCCAGGGCGGCCCTGGCCGGGGCCAAGGCGGTGTTCGCCAGCGAACGGCTCTGGCCCCGGCTGGCCGGGCTTGACGGCGAGCTGTTGCCCATCACCCCGCTGTCCGTGGCCTTGGAGCGGATGGCGGCCCGGCTGGTGGCCGGCGATATTGCGGTTCTGGCCAGCGGCGACCCCCTGTTCTTCGGCCTGGGCCGCGTCCTAAGCCGGCGGCTGGGCCGCGAACGGCTGGTGGTGCATCCGGCCCTGTCGGCGATGCAGCTTGCCTTTGCCCGTCTGCGTGAGCCCTGGGACGACGCGGTCTTCGTTTCCCGGCACGGGCGGGGCGGGGAGGGAGACGGGCTCTTGGCGAAGCTCCTTAGGGCGGGCAAGGTGGGCGTCTTTACCGATGGCCGCCAGACACCCGCGGTCATTGCGGCGGAGATCGCCACCGGGCTTGCCGGGCTGGGTATCGAAGGGCATCGGTGCCAGGTGCTGGTGGCCGAGAACCTGGGTCTGGCCGGGGAGCGGCTGGTCGAGGGTAGCCCGGACCAGATCGCGGCCCAGGACTTTGCCGAGCCCAATCTCATGATCCTGCGTCTGACCTTGCCGGCGGAAAGGGGCCGTGGTTTCGCGCTCGGCCTGCGGGAGTCCGAGATCCGGCACAGCCGGGGGCTGATCACCAAGGACGAGGTGCGGGCCGCGATCCTGCACCGCCTGCGTCTGCCCTTAACCGGCGTGTTTTGGGACATCGGGGCCGGCAGCGGCTCGGTGGCGGTGGAGGCGGCCCGGCTCTGTCCTGAGCTTACGGTGTTCGCGGTAGAGAGGCACCCGGACGAGCAGGCCCATATCCTGGACAACCGCCGGCTGTTTAGGCTGCCCAACCTGCGTCTGGTGGCGGCCCAGGCCCCTGAGGGTCTTAAGGGGCTGCCGGCCCCGGAGCGGGTGTTTATCGGCGGCTCGGGAGGCCGGCTGGCCGGGATCATCGAGGCGGCGGATCAGGCAATGGGGCCCGGCGGCCGGATGGTGGTGGCGGCGGTGACCGCGGCCACCCGGCACGCGGCCCCGGAGTTGCTCAACCGGCGAGGATGGGCGGTCAGCCTCGCCACCATCATCGTCCAGCGGCAGGGGTATCCTCCCGCCCTGGACAGCATCCGGGATTTAAATCCCATCACCCTGATCACGGCGGAGAGATGAACGGCGTATTTTATGTTGTGGGTATTGGCCCCGGCGACCCGGAGCTGTTAACCTTGAAGGCGGCCCGGATCCTCGCCGCCTGTCCGGTGCTGGTGGTGCCCAAGGGCCATGAGCACGGGGCCTCCACCGCCCTGGCCATCGTCAAGGGGGCCTTGCCCTTGGCCGGCAAGGAGATCATCGAGGTGCACTTCCCGATGCGCAAGATCAGGATGAACGCCGGCCCCGACCCCGAGGTGGAGGCCGCCTGGCGGCGGGCGGCACTAGCGATCCTTGACCGCACCCGGCAAGGCCTGGACGTGGCCTTCCCCACCCTGGGCGACCCGGCCATCTACAGCACCGGCTTCTACACCTGCCAGACCCTGCTGGAGCTGGCCCCCGAGAACCAGGCCGTGGTCGTGCCGGGGGTCTCGGCCATCGGCGCCTGCGCCGCCGCCGCCGGCATCCCTCTCTGCCAGGGCGACGACATGCTGGCGGTGGTGCCCGCCACCTTCGACAACCAGCGCTTGACCGAGGTGTTCGCCAGCTTCCAGACCGTGGTGCTGATGAAGGTGCACCGGGTCATGGGCCGCATCGTCGAGCTGCTCACCGGACTCAACCTCCTAAGCCGCGCCGTGCTGGTGGAGCGCAGCGACCAGGGGGGCCGGGAGCGGGTGGTGCGCGATCTCGCCGCCCTGGGCCCCGGGGAGCTACACTATTTCTCCACCATCATTGTGAGGACGCGATGAATCCGGTCTATTTCGTGGGCGCCGGCCCTGGTGATCCCGAGCTGCTCACCTTGAAAGGCCAGCGGTTGCTCAAGCAGGCGGAGGTGATCGTTTACGCCGGCTCCTTGGTCAATCCGGCCCTGCTTGCCGGGTTAACCGCCGAGCTGCATGACTCCTCCCGCCTGGAACTTGAGGCCATGGTGGGGCTGATGATTAAGGCCCAGCGTCAAAACCGGCGGGTGGTGCGGCTGCACACCGGCGACCCCTCGCTCTTCGGGGCCATCCGGGAGCAGATGGACGCCCTGGAGGCGGCGGGCGTCCCCTGGCGGCTGGTGCCGGGGGTCAGCTCGATGGCCGCCGTCGCCGCCGCCCTGGGGGCCGAGCTGACCATGCCCGAGGCGGCCCAGACGGTGATCGTCACCCGGCGGGCGGGCCGCACCCCGGTGCCGGAGGGCGAGGGCCTGGCCAGCCTGGCCCGGCATCAGGCCACCATGCTCAT
>JAJYJA010000235.1 GCA_021789795.1 Deltaproteobacteria bacterium
CCGCCAGCAGCCCTATCTCGCCATGCTGCTCAGCGTCTCCCGTAGTTTGGAACGGATCGCCGACCACGCCACCCACATCGCCGAAAACGTCATCTACATGCTGCAAGGCCTGATCGTGCGCCACGATCGCTAGCCGAAAAAAACCGCCATCGCCTCAACCGATATACCAGACCGGTTTCAGGGGGAAGGGAAAAGAAATACCATTGACAGACCAGGCCCTGGTAATTAATTTTGCCTCGTCTGCCTATCCAACCCAAACCAGCGCCAACCGGCGCCCTTGTCATACCTAGAAGGAACTGAATTCTAAGGAGTTACGCCATGCCCATCTACGAGTACCAGTGCACCGCCTGCCAGAAGGTGACCGAGGCCTGGCAAGGCGTAAGCGAAGCCCCGCTTACCACCTGTCAGTACTGCTCCGGCCCCTTGAAGAAGATGATCTCCATGAGCTCTTTCCACCTCAAGGGCGGCGGCTGGTACGCCGACGGCTACAGCAACGGCGGCGCCAAGGCGAACACCTCCTGCGCCAACCCCTCGACCTGTCCGGCCAAGGCCGAGGCCCCCGCCGCCAGCTCCTCCGACTCCAGCGCCAAGGAGAGCAAACCGGCCTGCGGCCAGGGGGCCTGCTGCGGACACTAATTCCCCAAATCCGCTGCGGGGAAGGCATAAAAAAAGAGGCTTCGGAGCCTCTTGCAAAATCAAACTTAACTGGCATTAAATGGCGATGATAGCCTTGTAATCTCGTATCATTCTCGTCATTTTGCAAAAGGCTCTTCGGCCTCTTTTTTTATTTGCGGGACAGCAGCATCGCGTCCCCGTAGCTGTAGAACCGGTATCTCCGGGCCAGGGCCTCCTGATAGGCCCGGCGCACCAGCTCGAAGCCGGCAAAGGCGCTCACCATGAACAGCAGCGACGACTTGGGGAGATGGAAGTTGGTGATCAGCCGGTCAACCACCCGGAAGCGGTAGCCGGGATAGATGTAGAGCCGGCACCAGCCAGAGACCGGCTCCAGGCGGCCCGAGGCGGCGGCAAACTCCAGGGCCCGGGCCGAGGTGGTGCCCACCGCCCACACCCGGCGGCCTGCGGCTACCGCCTGGTGGATGGCGTCAACCGTGGCCGCCGGCACCGTGACCCATTCGGCGTGGATCTTATGCTCGCGGATGTCCTGGGTCCTGACCGGGGCGAAGGTGCCGTAGCCGACGTGCAGGGTGACGGGGGCCAGGATCACCCCTTGCGCCGCCAGCGCCGCGAGCAAGGCGTCGCTGAAGTGCAAGCCGGCGGTGGGGGCGGCCACCGCCCCGTTTTCCCGGGCGTAGATGGTCTGATAGCGCTGGCGGTCGGCGGCCCCTTCGCCCTCGCTACGCCGGATGTAGGGGGGCAGAGGCACCTGGCCGCGGGCCGCGAGCCGGGCGTCCAGCTCGCCCTGCCAGTGCAGGTCGAGCCGCATCTCGCCATCGGCAAGCTCCTCGATCACCTGGGCCTCAAGGCCGGGGCCAAAGAGCAGCCTGCCTCCCGGCTTGGGCCGCTTGGAACTGCGCACCAGCCCCCGCGCCTCGGCCCGCCGCCAATCCTCCCCTCCCCCGTCCACCCCGCCCGGCTCCGGATAATTCAGCAGCAGCAGCTCGACCTGGCCGCCGCTCTCCTTGCGGCCCAGGAGACGGGCGGGAAACACCCGGGTATCGTTGATCACCATGACCTCGCCCGGCGCAACCAGCCGGGGCAGTTCGGCGAAACGCCAATCCTCCAGCCCGCGCCCGCCGCCGTTCACCACCAGGAGCCGGGACTGGTCGCGCCGGGACTGGGGCTCCTGGGCGATAAGCTCCTCGGGAAGTTGATAGTCGTAAGCGGCGAGGTCGTAGGGCGGGTCGGACATGAGGGGAGGGAAAACCGGGGGAGGCGGTCAAACCCGCCAGGGATTTTTAGCCGAAAAGCGCCGTGCGTTGGGCCAGATAGCACAGGATCAACCCGCCGGCCAGGGCGAGCGCCCCTACCACCCGCATCAGACGGGCGGGCAGGGCCGCCATCTGGACGAGCCAGGCCCGCATGGCCTCGGGGAAGACGGCGTAGGGCAGACCCTCAAGCACCAGCACCAGGCCGAACAGGGAGACCAACAGCTTCATTTCCCCTGTTTTTCCAGCTTGGCGTCCTCGACCACCACCTCGTAGCTCAAGGCCCCAAAGGACTTGCCGGTGCTCACCTTGCCGTGCGCCAGCACCATCTCGCCGGGGGCCGCGTCCTGGCTGCTGATGACGATCAGCTTGTGGTCGCCCCGCTGGCTATTGCCGCTGCCATCGATGATCCTGAGCCAGTGCTGGCCGTTGAACGGCGAGGACTTAACCACCTGCCCCCGCACCGATACCGGCTTACCGTTCAAGGCGTCCTTCCGGGCGTAGATCTCGGCGATGGTGCAGGCGTCCGGGCCCTTAGCCTTGGCGATCTTGACCTTGTCCTCCTTGTCCGCTCCGGGATCGTCACCGGCGCTGGTCAACACCCGCTTCTGGACGTTGATCCCGGTGGCAAAGACTAAGCGCTCAAAGGTGCGCTTGAGGGTAGGACTGGTGTAGTGGTCCATCTCCATCTCCGGTTGCAGCTCCACCTCATCGCCCGCCTTGACCAGGGCCTCGGGGGCCGCGTACCACTGCTTGCCAGCTGCCCCTTTAAGCAACACATAGGTGTAACCACCGCTGTTCATGGTCTCAACCACCACCCCCCGCACCGGGCCTTCCGGCACCGCGCCCGCCTGTCCAACCCCGACGGCGGCAAACGCCATCCCCGCCGCCCAGACCCAGGCCATCACCACCCGTCTAACCCGCATCATCGCTTTACAATTCATCCTCGGCTCCCCTGGCAAGTTGCAAGATTCAGGGATCAACCTGCATTCCCTTCTTTCTTTAAGTTCTCTGTCTTCCGCTTGACAAGCCCCTTCGGG
>JAJYJA010000051.1 GCA_021789795.1 Deltaproteobacteria bacterium
AAGCAAAAGGGCCGATATACAAGGCGCGGGGTGTGTTTGGCGAGTGAGGCCATACAGATGGTATGCCGAACGAGCCAAACCGCCACGCGCCGCAGTAGATCGGTCTTTTTGCGACGCCATCAAGGTTTTCTCATCAGCAGCGCCCAGGGAAATCGCCAAACCACCTGATAGTTGTTCAATATCCACGGCCCCAGCCGGTCGTTGGCGGAAAGCAGGGGGATAAAGATCAGGACGTAGATATCCGATCTCCGGCTTAAGACATCGATCACCTCTGCCGCCTGTTGCCTGGTATTGAAATCAGGCGAGATGAACAGGTTGTAAGGGGTGGGATTGCGGCGCTGGGTCCAAAAGTTGATTTCCGGGTTGTATTCGGTGCAGAAGAGCGAGTCCTCTGGCGGCACCAGCTTATCGATGGCCTCAACAACCAACTGCATGGAAGACTCCGTCGAACGGGCGGGCACGGTCAAGCTGCCCGCCGGCCCGGAGACCCGCACCTTATCCATGGCGCCTATCCGGCGGTAATTCCCCACCGCGTACGCCACGCCGAGGCAGATCATCCCCACGGCCAGGGCCTGGCCGGCCAATCTCCGCCGCCGGTCGCCACGCTCCATCCCCGCGCCGCTGAAGGCCGCCACGACCACCAGGGACAGGGGCGCGGCCCAAACCAAATTGGTCTGGGCCAGCCGATGCAGACAGCCTCCGACAAAGGCCAGCCAGCCGGCAAAAAGCAGCCCGGAAACGGCGGCGCGGCCACCGGCTCGCGGTTCCACGGCTAACATCACGGCGGCGGCTACCGGCAGCAGTGGCAAGACGAGCGAGAAGACCGTCTGGGCCAGGGTGTAGTCCGCATAGAACTTAAGGCTGTTGCGCCAGGCCGGGGAACCGATCTCCTGCCAGCCAAGACCCAGCAGGGAGCCAGTATTGCCGGGGCTGCCGCGGTAGCGGGTGGCGGGAAAGATCAGCCACTGGTAGAGCAGCTCGGAGAGGGAGACGTGCGGGAGCAGGTAGAGGGCGAAACCGGCCGCCACCGTGACGCCGCCCGCAAGCCAGGCGAGGAAGAGGCGTTTTCGTAACCTCCGGTCAGCAAGCAGCGGAAAAAACAAAACCAAAAGCGCCACCGCCAGATAGCCGCCCTGATCCTGCATGGTAAAGCAAGCCAGGGCGGTCAAGACCCCCGCCGCCATCCCCCACCGCCAGGGAGGGCGCCCGCTGTACGCCCGCAGCAGGCACGACAGGGCGAGGAGTTGCAGGATGTCAACCAGCCAGTGATGGCTGGGCAGCATCCATTGCAAGACCCCGAAGGGAATCAGGAACGAGGCCAGCGCCCAGCGGGCCAGGGGACTGCGGGTCAGACGGCGGAGCAGGTCGTCACCGGCGGCGATCAAGCAAACGGCATAGACCAGGGTCAGGAGTCGCTCGGCGAAGAAGTTCGGCCCGAACAACTTAAAGAAGAGGGCCGTGGGCAGAAAAGATAGGGGCGGGAAGATCTCGAAAAAATCCCGGCCAGGAAGCTGACCGAGAAATATCCGCCAGCCGCCCATCAGGGCCACGCCCTCGTCGCCGTGGATATAACCGAAATCAAACAGGCGCCGGGCGTAGAACACCCCGCCCAGCAGCAGGCAGCAGGCGGCAAGATACGGACGGGGGCGGGCTCGCAGCCGGTTGACGATGGCGCTCATCTCGGCTTCGAGCTCAGCAGATGCGGGGCAACTGTTCGGCCACCGGCATCTCCAGGAGCCGCTTCACCCCCAGCCCGGTGCGCAGGGCCACCAGGCCGGGATGCTCCTCCACCACCTGGCCGATGATCCGGGCCTCACGGCCCAAGGGATGGCCCTTAATGGCGGCCAGGAGCGGCTCGGCGTCCTCGCGGGCGACCACGGCCAGCAGCTTGCCCTCGTTGGCCACGGTCAGGGGGTCGAGACCCAGGGCCTCGCAGGCCCCCCGCACCGCAGGGGCGACCGGCAACGACTCCTCCTCCACCACGATGCCCAGGCGAGCACTGGCGGCGAACTCGTTTAGGCTGGTGGCCACCCCGCCCCGGGTGGGGTCGCGCAACACCCGGATCCGGCTGGAGGCGGCGAGCATCACCGCCACCAGGTGATAAAGGGCGGCGGTGTCGGAGCGAATCTGGCTGGTGAAGGACAACCGCTCCCGGCAGGTCAGCACCGCCAGGCCGTGATCGCCCACCGTGCCGGAGACGATGACCGCATCGCCGGGTCGGATGCGGCTGGCGTCCAGTTCCAGACCCTCGGGCACCACCCCCACCCCCGAGGTGTTGATAAACAGCTTGTCGCATTTGCCCCTGGGCACCACCTTGGTGTCGCCGGTGACCACCTGCACCCCGGCCTCCCGCGCCGCCCGCCCCATGCTGTCCAGGATGCGCTCCAGGGTGGCAAACGGCAGGCCCTCCTCCAGCACCAGGCCCAGGCTCAGGAAAAGTGGCCTGGCCCCGGACATGGCCACGTCGTTGACGGTGCCGTTTATGGCCAGCTCGCCGATATCGCCGCCCGGAAAAATTAGGGGATCGACCACGTAGGTATCGGTGCTGAAGGCCAGGCGGCCGGACGGCAGGGTCAGGATCGCCTGGTCGTGCAGCCGGTTGAGGGCCGGGTTGGTGAAACGGGGCAGGATGAGCGAGCCGATCAGCTCGGCGGACATCCGCCCTCCGGCCCCGTGGGCCAGCAACACCTGCTCGTGGCGGGTGATGGGTAACGGGCAGGCCAAGCCGCCGGTCAGGGCCTTGTTCTTGTGGTCGGGGCCATCATCCATAGATTTTCGGGATCACAGCCGTTGGTAGTGGAAGTAGGCGGCACAGGCGCCTTCGCTGGAGACCATGGTGGCGCCCAGGGGCTGCTCGGGCCGGCAGGCGGCGCCAAAGGCGGGACATTCGTCGGGTCGCTTGATTCCCCGTAGCACCAGACCGCTGATGCAGAGAGGCGACTCCTCCGGGGTAATGGCGGCCACCTCAAATTTGCGGGCCGCGTCGAAGGCGGCGAACTCCTCCCGTAACCCCAGGCCGCTGGCCGGCAGCAGGCCGATGCCGCGCCACTTCTGATCCCGGACCGCGAACACCTTCTCCACCATCCCCCAGGCCAGGGGGTTGCCAGCCGGCCGCACCGAACGTTGATACTGATTCTCCACCCGGTGCTCGCCCGCCTCGAGCTGGCGAAGCACCATCACCAGCCCCTCCAGGATGTCGTTGGGCTCCAATCCCGTGACCACGATCGGCACCCGGTAGTCCCGGCTGATGGCCTCGTAGTCGGCAAGGCCGGTCACGGTGCAGACATGCCCCGCCGCCAGGTAGCCCTGCACCCGGTTGTCCGGGGCCCCGAGCAAGGCCCGCATGGCCGGAGGCACCAGGACGTGGCAGACCAGGAGGCTGAAATTGTCGAGTCCCTCCCGGGCGGCCAGGGACACGGCCATGGCGTTGCCAGGGGCGGTGGTCTCGAAACCGATGGCCAGGAAGACCACCTGCCGGCCAGGGTTTTCCCGGGCGATTTGCAGCGCCTCCAGGGGTGAATAGACGATCTTAAGCTCCCCGCCCTGGGCCCGGGCGGCGAGCAGGTCCTGGCGGCTGCCCGGCACCCGCAGCATGTCACCGAAACTGCACAGAATCGCCTCTGGCCGCCGGGCGATGGCGATCGCCTGGTCGATAATCTCGACGGGGGTGACGCATACCGGACAGCCAGGGCCGTGCACCAGCCGCACCTGGGGGGGGAGGGCCTGATCGATGCCGCTGCGGACGATGGCGTGGGTCTGGCCGCCGCAGACCTCCATGATCACCCAGGGCGCGGTGACCAGAGACTTGATCTCCGCGCATAGCCGCCGGGCAATGGCCGGGTCCCTGAACTCACTCACGTACCTGGTCATCTCGAACGGGTCTCCTCGATCTTGTCCAGCAGCTCCCGCCACAGGTCCAGGGTTTTCTCCGCCTCCTCCTCGTCTAGGATCGACAGGGCAAAACCGGCATGCACCACCGTGTACTGCCCCAGTCTGATCTCGGGCACGTACTCCAGGCAGACCCGGGAGACGGCCCCCTCGTAGTCCACCTCTCCCATGCTCACGCCCGCCTCACGATATATCCGAACCACCTTGCCGGGGATTGCCAGGCACATGCGTTCCGCCCTCATTAACCGTTGCCGGGGCCACGACCCCCCACGGGCCGCCACTCGCCATCGGCCACCATACCCAAAAGCGGCGGTGGCGTCAATCTCGGCCCCAACCGAGCCCGGCCAATCGCCGGCATTTTTTTTGTCAGCCCCTGGCAAGTATGGTATAACGGCACCGCGTTTTAATCCACCCGCGCCTCCCGACCATGACAATCAAAATCGCGATTAACGGCTTTGGCAGAATCGGCCGCGAGCTGACCAGGATTATCACCTCCCGACCGGAGACGGATATTGAGCTGGTGGCGGTCAACTCGCGGGAGGATATCTCCCTGGCGGCCCATCTGCTCCGCCACGACAGCAACCACGGCGGCTTCGGCCCGCCGGTGACGGCGACCGGCGACCGGCTGTTGATCGGCGGCCAGCAGATGCTCTTCTTGAGCCAGCCCGACCCGGCCCGGTTGCCCTGGCGGGAGTTGGGGGTCGAGCTGGTGATCGAGAGCAGCGGTCAGTTCGTGGGCCGCCTCCAGGCGGGGCGCCATCTCGAGGCCGGTAGCCGCCGGGTGCTGATCACCGCCGCCGCCCCCGACCCCGATGTCACCCTCTGCCTGGGGGTGAACCAGGCCCGCTATCAGCCCGAACACCACCGGATCGTCAGCGCCAGCAGTTGCACCACCAACTGCGTGGCCCCGGTGGCCAAGCTGCTGCACGACCGCTTTCGTCTTCAGGCCCTGTTGGTGACCTTCCTGCACTCCTACACCAGCGGTCAACCCCTGTTAGACACCGGTGGGCCGGATCTCCGGCTGATGCGCGCCGCCGGCCTGAACCTGATTCCGGCCAGCACCAGCGCCGCCCAGCAGGTGCCCATGATCCTGCCCGAACTGACCGGCAGGTTCCACGCCCTCTCCGTCCGGGTGCCGACCCCAGAGGCGCATCTGGCCTCGCTTTCCGCCTTCATCTCTCGGCCCGTCGAGGCCTCCGAGGTGCTGGCCGCCTTTAGGGAGGCGGCGGCGGGCGAGATGGCGGGGATCGTCGCCGTCAGCGAGGCCCCCCTGGCGAGTTGCGATCTTCGGGGGGCCTCAGCCTCCTCGATCCTCGACCCCGAGAGCGTCAAGGTGGTGGCTGCCGAGCTGATCCAGCTCCTGGTCTGGCACGACAACGAATCTTCCTATTGCCAACGGGTTGTCGATCTTGTTAGATATATGGCGGCACACTCGTAATTTTTAAGGCCTGGCGACATCACCGGGCCTCCGTTATCCCAGGAATCAACCCCCACTCATAAGGAAAATCCATGTCCAGACCCCGCATCGCTCGCCCCCTGGCCCTGTTGCTCATCCCCCTCCTGACCCTGGCGTTGGCGGCGGGTTGCGGCAAGGTTGACAAACAGAAGGAGTACGCCGCCCTGATCAACAATGTTCCCCTCACCAGGGCCGAACTGGCCGCCGAGATGAAGCGGGTCTCCGAGCGCTTCTACAACGCGGCGCCGATGGCCAAGGATCAGGAATCCCAATTGGAAAAGCAGATCCTAGACATCATGATCGGCGGCGAGCTGCTCTACCAGGCCAGCGAGAAGGAAGGCATCAGGGTCAGCGACCAGGAGGTCAAGGCGGAGATGGCCAAGAGCAAGCAGGCCTTCCCTGACACCGGCAAGTTCAAGAACACCTTCACCGACAAGGATATCAAGAAAAAGATCGCCATCGACAAGTTCATCGCCGAAAAATTCGCCAAACCGACGGTAATCACCGACGAGCAGACCAAGGAGTACTACAACAACAACGCCAGCGAGTTCACCGTGCCGGAGCAGGTGCTGGTCAGCCAGATCCTAATCAAGGTGGGCGAGGATGCCAGCAAGGAACTGAAGGGCAAGGCCGAGGCCAAGCTCAAGGAGATTCAGGGGGAGGTGGCCAAGGGCAAGGACTTCGCTGAGCTGGCCAAGAAGTACTCCGACGACAAGGCCAGCGCCGTCAACGGGGGGATCATGGGCTTTCTGGCCAAGGGCCAGGCCGACAAGGACATCGAGGAGGCGGTCTTCGGGCTGAAGCAGGACCAGACCACCGTGGTCAAGGACAAACAGGGCTATCACCTGCTCAAGTCCCTGGATCACAAACAGAAGAAGGTCATCCCCTACGAGGAGGTGGCCGAGAAGATCCGCGCCCTGTTGAAGCAGCAGGAGGTGCAGAAGAAGATCGACACCTTCATCAAGGACGCCAAGAAACAGTCCAAGATCGAGATCATGCCCCCTCCGAAGTGAGGTCGGGGGGCGTCAGGACATGGACAGCCAGGAAAAAGTCTCCTTACTGACGCGGCTTGATCTCTTCCGCGCCCTGAGCGCAGAGGAGTTGCAGAAGCTGGCCCTAGCCATGGCCGAGGTCGAGTTCCCCGCCGGGGCAACGGTCTGCGCCGAGGGCGATACCGGCGCCGACCTATTCGTGCTCCTGGCCGGCGAGTTGCAGGTATTCAAGCATCACCGGCTGATCACCACCCTCACCCCCATCGACTACCTGGGCGAGATGGCGTTGATCGAGGATCAGCCCCGCTCCGCCACCGTGGTCAGCGTCAGCGACTCCCGGCTCCTGCGGCTGGCCGTCTCTCAGTTTAATCGTGCCTTGGCCAGCCACCCCCAGGCCCAGGTGGCCATGATGCGCACCTTGAGCCGACGCCTGCGCCGCAACACCGAACTGCTGGCCCAGGAGTACGAGAAGGCCAACATCCTGATTCACGACATGAAAAATGGGATGACTGCCTTTTTGCTGCTCGACCTCCTGGAGGCGGAAGGGCTGTCTCCCTTCGGGGTCGAACTGCTGACCCTACTGAAGAAAGGCCGCCGTGAGGTTACCGCCCTGATGGACGAGGCCCTAGCCAACGCCAAGCGCCTGCAATTCACCAAGGAGCGCCCGCTCGACTCCCTGGTCGGCTTGCTGGCCGACCTGCGAGTGTCGCTGTCACGCCATCCCGACCTGCGGGACAAGCCGCTTCTGGTGGAGGGCGCCGAGACCGTTCCCGAATTGCCCTTCAACCGCCTAGACATCGGCCGGGTGATCACCAACCTGGTGCTGAACGCCGGCCAGGCCAGCCCCAGCGGCAGCCCCATCGCCATCCGTCTTTCGGCCAACCGGGACTGGGCCACGGTCGAGGTCGTGGACCAGGGTCACGGCGTCCCGGAGACGATCCGCGACCTGGTGTTCCTGCCCAATTTCACCACCAAGGACCAAGGCCACGGCCTGGGGCTCGCCTCCTGCAAGGAGATTGTGGAAACCGTCCACGGCGGCAAGCTCTCGCTTACGAGCAACCCAGACCGGGGGGCCACCTTCCGTTTCACCTTGCCGCTCGCGCCCATAGTCTCGCCGCCGTTTGCTGATCAACGTGGAGACCTCAGGCCCGCCTTAAAGCCGATGACGTTGGCTGGTGTCTAAAGGAATTTACCTTGACAAAATCCTAGCCAATGGATAACGGTTAAATATCAACCTTAAAGTTTTTTGGTTGACTGCCCCACCCCGTGTTAGGGCCTTTGGTGACAACGCCAAAGGCCCTTTTTCTTGCCTCTTCCCCCAAGGACGCGGCCTGCCATCCCATCAGAGCTTGTGCTCTTCCCTCAGCTTGGCCTCGTAGATCTTGGCCTGGTAATCGTACACCGGGTTCATGCCCGTCTCCCAACGGTGGGCGGTAAGATCGGAGCCGATGGACTTGAAGAATCCAAACACCCTCTGCTCCATCTCGTAGGCCCGCCGGGGCTCCTTAGCCACCAGGTTGGTCATTTCGCCGGGGTCGTCCGGGATATAGTACAGCTCCCGGCCGTTGTTCTCCAGGGTGTGGATGTATTTCCAGCCGTCCTTGGCCAACAGGGAACGCTTGAAGGTGTAGAGCCGGTAATCGGTCTCGGAGTAAGCGTCTTCCGGGCCACCGCCGCCTTGCATGTCGGCAATCAGGCTCCGCCCCCGCAGTTGTTTCTTGATGTTGTCGGCCAGCGGCACGTCCAGGAGTTCGAGCACCGTGGGCATCACGTCGATGCTGCTCACCTGGTGGCCTACCACCCCGCTCCCTCCCCCCGGCAGCTTGACGATCAGAGGCACGTGGATCAACTCGTTGTACAGGGTGTAGCCGTGATCGATGCGCTGATGCTCAAAGCACTCAGTGCCGTGGTCGGAGGTGAGCACGAACAGGGTCTTGCCGGTGAGCCCCAGGGCCTCGACCGTATCCAGAAAATGCTTGAAGATGGCGTCCTCGCGGTTGATCTTTTCGTCATACACCGCCCGCCAGAACTGGACATCCGCCGCGCGCATGTCCAGCTTCCCCTTGGCCAGGCCCTCCTCCCGCAGGGCCTCCTGCTCCGCCGCCGTGCCCTTGTAGCGGTAGTCGTAACCCTTGTCCACGAAACGGTAATCGTAGCCGCCGGCGGGCACATGCTGGCCGTGGGCGTCGTAGCCGTGCAGGAACATGAAGAACTTCTTGTCCTTGTTCTGCTTCAGCCAGTCTATGGCCTTGGGCACGCTCTGATCCAGGCCGCCGAACTTGACGTTGTCCACGTAGGTGTCAAACCCCAGGCCATAGCCGAAGATGGCACTCACCCCCGCGTCGCCGGTAAAGCCGCCGGTGGCGTAGCCATTTTTCTTCAAGATCTCGGCCAGGGTGACGATGGAGGGGGCGAGCTCGCGCATCTTGGCGATCTTCTCCACCGGCGGGGCGTAAACCGAAAACTTGTTGACCAGTTTGTGCTCGCAGGGATAGACCCCGGTGAACCAGGTCATGGAGGCCGGCACCGTCCAGGAGGAAACCGAAATGGTCTTGTCGAACTTGTAGCCCTGCCGGGCCACGGTGTCGATGGTGGGGGTGATCGGCTGCGAATACCCGAAGGCGTGGACGTGGGCGGCCTGCACCGCGTCAAAACTGACGAAGACCAGGTTATGATCCTTGTACTTGCCGATCTGATCGGCGAAGGCGGACGCCGTCCGCCCCAGGCCATCCAGCATGGAGACCCCGAGGCCCAACCCCACGGCGCCCAAGCCCGCCTGCTTGACAAAATCCCTTCTGGTGATAGCCATGTCCGTATCCTCCTCGACTAAGACGTAACGGGGAAACCGCCCCCATTTTATTCGTTGGCGACCTTCCTACTGTTTGTCCAGCGGGCCAGCGTCCTTGGCCAACCTATCCACCACGATCTCTACCCCGGAACGGGTCTCACCCAACTTGATCTTGAGCGAATGATCCCCGCTGCCGCCGCCCCAGGCCCCGAACCATGAACCAGCCAGGGGCCGGCCATAGCCGCTCCGCGAGGCCAGGAAGTAATCCCCCGGCACCGGCACCGAAAGGGTGAAACGGCCATCGGCGGCGGTGGGCTCGGACAAAAACACCGGCATCCCGATCAGCTTGGGATTGTGGTATAGCGCCGCATAGGCGCCCGCAACCGGATGGCCGGCGTGATCCACTATCCTTCCCTCGATGGTGCCCGGCGGCAAGACCGCGGATTCGGCGCGGGTCTTCTCCATCCTCAGCTTAAACATCGGAATCGCCGCTGGCGCATAATGCCCTTGCTCAACCACCAGTGGATTCATCGGATCGTAACCCAAAAGATCGCCCTTGTGCATGGGGCCGATGGCCACGCTGTGGTCGGCGCGAAGCCTAGCGAGCAGAAAATACCGGTTGGGGGGCAAGGCCAGGGAAAACTCGCCCTTGGCGTTGGTGCGGGTCATGGCCTGGAAATCATCGGCCTTTAGCCCGGTGCCGGTCTTTGCATAAGCGAAGACCCCGGCGTCCGCCACCGGGGCGCCGTCCAGGGTAAGTAACCCGTAAACCCCGGTGCCAGGGGGCGGGGCGGCGACAGGGGGCGGCGGCACCTCGGTGAGCAGCAAGGTGATGACCTCGCTGTTCTCCGAGGTTACCCACCAGGGATTGCCGCCAAACCAGGCAAAGCGGTCACCTGGCTTGCGAGGTCGGGTGTAGTTGCCATCCTCGCGCCAGTCGGCGGTAAGGAAATAGGCCCCGGTGGCGGGCCGGAAGATGGCGGTGCCAATCCGTTCGGAGACCGTTGCATAGGCCGGGGCCGCGTCAGCAACCTGCCGCCGCCACTCGACATGCACCCCGGAGAGCGGGGTATCCTGCCAGATCGTCCGCACCACGTAAGTGCCGAGCTTGGCCGCCGAACCGGCCTGGCTGGCTGAATAAGTAGCCTCCTTCACCTCGGTGGCCTTGTCTCCGGCCCCGGACGGCGTCCGGCTGGGCACGCAGCCCCCCACTCCCGACAAGGCCAGGCACGACCAAACGACAAACCATCTCTTTAGCATTTCAACCAGCTCCTCACGGATAGGGGATGATGTAGCGCTTCTCGCCGCTCTTGTGGTAGGGCGCCTGCCGCAGCTCCACGGCGTTGTTCCACTCCCTGAGCTTGGCCTTCAGTTCCGTCGCCACCCGGGGGTGTTCAGCCACCACGTTGTGGGCCTGGAGCGGGTCGCTCACGATGTCGTACAACTCCACATCCGGGATATGCACCGGCTTGCCAGTAATGAAGCCCGGCCAGGCGACCTTCTCCAGCAACCTCGGGTTGGTGCGGACGATCAGCTTCCACTTTTTGCTGCGGATGGCGATGTCGCCCGGCGGATAGGCGTCCATCGGGAATTCCTGCTTGAGCATCTTCTCGTAGGCCTCGATCGCCTGATCCTCGGAGGGGGGATGGTTCCTCTTTAAGGGATCCTGGAACTTGAACTCCAGGAAGAAGCGACTCATCCAGTGTTCCCACCACGGCATCCGGTCGATGTAAACGTACTCGTTGCCCGTGGCCCCCGCCTCGCCCTTGACCAGCGGCATCAGGTCCTTGCCCTGCGCCTCCGCCTCGCTCGGGATATCAAGATAACTGAGCAGGGTGGGCAGGATGTCGATCCCCTGCGCCAGGTCGTCTATTCGCCGCCCGGCGTACTGATCGCCGGGGAAGCGCAACATCAGCAGATTTTTCAAGACGTTCTCGTAGATGTCGTAGTTGACGAACACCCCCCCCTCGCCCAGCATCTTCCCGTGGATGGAGTAAAAAATCACCAGGGTATTCTTGTCCAACCCGTCTTTTTTAAGACGGTCGCGCAGCTCGCCGATGAACTTGTCCAAATAGTGCACCCCGGCGTCGTAACGGGCCGTGATGTAGGCCACGTCCTCCGGGGTCAGGTGGTGCACCGGCTTGAACCCCTGGTAGTAATCCATGTTCCAGATCCGAAGCAGAATGTCGATGGTGGGGTCGTCGGGGCCGCCCTCGTTGCCGGAGACCGGGAAATAATTCCTCCAAAACGGGGTATAGTGGGGCGGATCATACATCGACTTGTCCGGCTCGGGCACCGTGGCGGCATAGGGGGGGTGCAGGGAGCCGGCGGCGATCCAGAGGAAGAACTTCTTGTCCTTGTGCTGGTCGAGCCAGTCCAGGGATTCGGTCGGCACCACCCGCATCGACCGCCCCACGTGGCGCCGGGGCCAGAGGTACTCGTCGTAGCCCCGGGAGAAGACATCGCGCAGGTTGACGGCCGTCTTTCCCGACTGGCTGTCGAACCGCATGATGAACTCGGGCGAGGTGACCACGGCGGCGGTGGTGTAGCCGTAGTATTTCAGGATCTCGGGCATGGTGCGGGAGGCCACCGAATCCTTGGTGACATCAAAGGAAATCAGGCCGTTGACCCGTGGATACTGCCCGGTCAGGGCGGCCATCATCGCCACCGGGGTCAGGTTGGTCTGGGCGATCGAGTTCTCAAACAGCACCGACGACTTGGCGATCTGATCCAGATTGGGGGTGGTGTCGCGGCGGTAGCCGTTCATCCCCATGTGATCAGGCCGCAGGCACTGCAAGGTCACCAGGATGACGTTGGTATTCTCGTAGCGTTTGCCCTGCCCGTCCGGGGCCGGATCGGCCATTCCCACCTCCGCCCCGGCCAGCGTCCACAGCATGACCACCAAGGCCATCCCCGCCCGAAATCCCCACCTGTGCATCTTAAACATTAGCCTCTCCTTGGTCTCTGACGCTTTGTCCCCTGCCCCACAGCCTACCACCAACTACCAGTTACCGTCAATCAACTAAAAAAGAGGGGCGCCACCCAGGATGGTGACGCCCCTCGCTCCCTTGCGGGAGGTTAGGTTGACAGATGCCGCTTAGTTGTGATTCAAGGCTACCCCCACCACCCCCCAGTACTGCGAGCCGCTCGAAGCGTCGTTGCTCACCGTGAAGGTGTAGCCCTCGGTCGAGGCGCTGGTGCCAATCGCCTTCGAGCCCACCGCACAGGCAAAGTAACTGCTTGTGCTGCTGGAAATATCTATATGCTCGGTATAGCCAGTGGGGGCCGAAAAACTGGTACTACTTGAGGCATTGTTGTTGGTGATAGCGTAAATAGCGTAGCCGTTGGCCGCTGCGGCCAAACCGCTGAAACTGGGGCTAGACGAATTCCCCTGGTTTACCACCGAGGAGGCGATCGGCGTGGTCTGATTGACATTACTGTAAACCGCCGCCTCCATCCAGGCCGAGCTGGGATTGCTTGAGAAGCTGGCTGTGATCTGATCAGTGCCGTGACTGGCGATTCCAGCTTCATTTAAATACCCAATCCAGACGTTGTCACGCCCGTTGCTCGTACTGTAACTCTGGGCAATCTGCGTAATGGTAGAGCTACCGAATTTAACCGTCAGGGTTGGGTTAAACGAGGAGCCATACTCGTAATGCACCGCCACCAGCATTAGCCGGTTGCTGCCACTCCCAGCGGTAAAATTCTGCCAGGCCGGGAAGGAAGTGATAAACACCCCCCTTGCCGTCCACTGCGTCACGTTAGTCACCTGCGCCACCACGGTCATGGTCACCGTGGCGGTAGAGGTGCCGCCACCCTGATCGGTGATGGTGTAGGTGAAGGTGTAGGTGCCGGCGGTGGCCGGGGCGATATACTGCACCTGGGTGTTGCCGACCAGCACGCTGGCAGTGCCGCCCGTCGGGGTGGTGACCGAGCTGATGCTCAGGGTGTACCCGGTATTAGGCTCAGTGTCGTTAGTCAACAACGCCAGAGCGGTGGTAGAGCCAGTGGTTACCGTGTAGGCGTCGTTTACCGCCACCGGCTGCTGATACGGCGGCACGTCCACGATGGTCAGCACCGCCGCGGACGGGGTGCCCAGGCTGGCGCCGATGGCCCCGGACAGGGTGATGTTGACCGTCATGTTCCCATTCGCTACGTTGTCGTTGATGATCGGGATGGTGAACACCTTGGCCGACATGTCCCCGGCGGCCCAGTTCAAGGTGCCGGAGGTGGCGGTGTAATTGGCCCCCGCCACCCCGGTGCCATCGGAGGTGGTGTAATTGACGCTCGCCGCGCCCATGTTGCCGGTGGTGCGGTTAACGGTGATGCTTACCGTGCCCGCGGTCTCCTGCACCGAATAGGTGGCGGCGGAGAAGCCGAACACGCCCTGATTGGTGGAAGGATCGGTGATCCGGTATCCGGTGACGTTAATGGCCGGGCTGTTCGAGCTGGTCACGTTCACCGTGCTGCCGCCCGTCGGATAAGTAGCCCCGGACAGGGTCGCGGTGCAGGTGCCAGTCCCGCTCATCGCCCCGGTCACGGTGCCGTAGGCCGCGGTCAAAGTGGAACAGGCCCCCACTGTGTGGGTCGCGGTTACCGTGATGTTGGTGCCGTCGTAAACCGCGCTGCTCACGCTCACGTAGTCCGGCTCCGCGTACGAGGTACCCGTGGCCTGCGCCACCTGGGCGAATACCGGCACCGAGTAGGTGTTGGCCGCCGTCGGGCTGGTCTGCGGCGAACTGAAGGCGTCCTTACCCGCCACCGTCGGTACCGTGATCCGCAGGAAGGCCGCGCTCTTGCTGGTGTTATAGGTGCTCAGGTTGTTCCGGTTAGTGTTCTTATAGCTCCCACTCAGCTTCTGATAGCCGGAATAACCGCTGGTGTTGCCGGATTTGCCGGTGCCGAACCACAGGTTCATGTTACCGATACCAGACGAGCTGCGGCCCGCCGCGTACCAGGCGGTGCCGGTGTTGGGCACCCCGCGCGCCCCGTTGGAGGTGCCGATCGTCCAGCCGGTGCCGCCAAAGCGATCCGGACGGGCGTGCCACACCTGGACATTCGGCGCCACCGTGCCCCGAACCGTGGTCACCCCGTCGTGACAGCCAAAACAGGCCCCGTAGGAGTTGATCTGGTTCGACGCCAGGCCGGTGAAGGTGTGCACCGCCGTGGTCGTCCAGGCGGTGGCCATGCTGGTGTAGCTGGTGCGGGTGAACTTGTTGACCGTCATGGTGTAATTGCCCGCTGAACCCGTAAACCGCACATGGCAGTTCTCGCAGGCCATATGGGTCGGATTATTGGTGCCGACGCCAGTCAGGGTGCCGTTCACGTTATCACCAACTTTGGTGGCGGCCCAAACTGGACGCGGAT
>JAJYJA010000236.1 GCA_021789795.1 Deltaproteobacteria bacterium
GCACCGCCACCCGGTTGCGCCAGGAGTCGTAAGGCATTAGGAAGCCACGGGCCACGGGGGCGGGCAATTTATGGTTAACCGCCCGGTGGATGGCGCCTTGAGCGAATAGGTTCAGACCCCGCACCAGCACTGCCCCCAGAAGAGGGAGACGACAGAGGGCGATCGACCAGGGGATGCGGGCGGAGGGGAAGGCGGCGGTGTTTAGGATCAGGAGGGAACGGATCATCTCGGGCCGCTGACCGGCGAAGCCCAGGCCGATGGCCCCGCCCCAGTCGTGCACTGCCAGTGAAACCTCGGTGAGCCCCAGATGTTGAATCAGCCGGGTGAGGTTCTCGGTGTGACGGGCCAGGGTGTAGGGGTAATCCTGGGGCTTGTCCGAGAGTCCGCAGCCGATGTGGTCAGGGACGATGACCCGGAAGCGGTCGCGCAGCGCCAGCACCAGGCGGCGGTAAAAAAACGACCAGGTGGGGTTGCCGTGCACCATGACGACGGCCGGGCCCTGGCCCTCGTCGAGATACGACATCCGCTGGCCGTCAATGACCAGGGTCTTGGGGGTGAAGGGATAAGGGAGGCCGGCGGGCATCGCTACCAGTCGATCCCCAGCATCAGGCAGTTGATGCCGCTGCCGATGCCGAGCAGGGCGACGCGGTCGCCGGGGGTGATCCGGCCCGCCTCCGCCGCCTTGGCCAGGGTGAGGGGGGCCGAGACCGAACCGACGTTGCCCAGCTCGGCCAGGGTCTCAAAATTCTTGCCCGGATCAAGGCCCAGGGTCTCCATCAGCAGCCGGGCGTGGGCGCTGCCCACCTGATGGCAGCAGTAGCAGCCGATCTCGCCGGGCCGCCAGCCGACCTCGGCCAGGAACCCCGGCCACACCGCCGCCGCCGTCTCCACCCCCCGCCGCAGCAGCTCCTCCGAGTCGGTGCGCATGGTGATGCCGTTGCCCCCGCCATCGCCCTGGCAGAGGTGGTTGTGGCCGGTGCCCGCGCCCCAGGCCCCGCCCCGCAGCCGATGCCCGCCCTCTCCGGCCCTGGACATGACCATCGCCACGGCGCCGGAGCCGATGGTCAGCGAGGCGAAGGACGGCTTGATCCCCTGGCGGGTAAGGCCGGGGTCGGCGAGCAGGTGGTTCAAGGTGGATTCGACCAGGTCTTCGGCGGTCTCGCCCGCCACGATCAAACCGTGCCGCGCCTGGCCCAGCTCGATCATCGAGGCCATGACCAGCATGGCGTCCAGAAAGCCCAGACAGGCGTTGGAGAGGTCGAAGAGCAGGCAGTTTTCCCGCAGGCCCAGCTCCCGATGGACGAAGGAGGCGGTGGCCGGCTCGATCATGTCCCGGCAGACCGAGCCGTTGATCAGACAGTCGATCTCGGAAGGCGCAAGCCCGGCCTGGGCGATGGCCTGGGCCCCGGCCCGGGCCGCGCCCTGACTGGGCCGGGTGCCGGGCTCCCAGAAGCGGCGCTCACGGATGCCGCTCATCAGCTCCAGCCGCCCGGCGGGCAACTTCAGCCGTTGATAAAGGGGGGCCAGGCGCTCCTCCAGCTCGGCGGACGACACCCGGCGCGGCGGCAGCTCGTAGGCCAGGGAGGTGATACTGACGTTAGCCAGGCGCATGATTATTCCCGGTTTGCCCGGCGCACGATCTCCCGGTCGAAGTAGTTGATCGCCATGCCGGCATCGACCACCAGGGACTGGGCGTTGATCCCCGAGGCGCGCTCGGAGAGGAGGAAGACGGCGAGATCCGCGGCCTCCCTGGTCTGCAGGCCACGCCGTCTGGGGATGACCTTTTCCGCGAAGAGGTAGGAATCGACGTAGCCGGGGATGCCCGCCGAGGCCGAGGTCTTGAGCAGGCCGGGGCAGACGGCGTTGAAGCGCACCTCCGAGAACTCGGAGAAACTCTTGGCCAGGAAGCAGAGCGAGGACTCCAGCGCCGCCTTGACCGGGGCCATGTAGCCGTAGTTTTCCGCCGCCATCCGGGTGGTGGAGATGGAGATGGTGACCACCGAGGCCTGGGGGGCCAAGAGGTCGCGGAAGTGGTTGGCGATGCTGATCAGCGAGAAGCAGGAGATGTCCATCGCTTGCAGGAAATCGGCCTTGCCGGTGAGGTGGAAGGGCTTCATCCCCGCCGCGTAATTGGCAAAGGCGAGCGAGTGGACGATGCCGTGGATGGGGCCGCCCGGATCAGTGGCGATGGCGTTTTTTAGCGCCACGATGTTGGCCTCCTCCTCCACGTCGCAGAGGAAAACCCGGCAGCCGGGGAAGAGCTTGCTGGCCGTGGCCCGGCGCTCCTCGCTCCGCACCACCAGAATCACCTCCGCCCCCTCGTCGAGCAGGGCCCTGGCGATGGCGTAGGCGATGGACTTCTTGTTGGCCAGCCCGAAGACGACTATCCGCTTGGCCGTGAGCTTGAGAAAGGACATGGGTTACAGGCGGTTACCTTAGAGTTTTGCGGGCGAACGCTCGCCCTCGTTGACAGTGACTGATCCGGCGACGCCGAGAACTTATACCATTCCGGCCCGCTTGGGTATAAAAAATTGGCTAAACTGCGGCCCAATTATTGCTTTTATTGCAAATTAGCCAGAAAAATTATAGGCAACTTAAGGGGCATCTTCTTGCGACGATAGGTAAGGCAAACAGGAGGGACTGAGATGAAGAGGCTGGTCTCGATTGGCGGGCTGATAATGGCGTTGGCGGTGGCGGCAATAGGCCGGGCCTCGGTGATCGACGCCCCGCACAACGATACCAACGGCATAAGTTGCACCACCTGCCACACCTACTCGCTGTGGTGGCAGTATTCGCCGGCCAGCCCCACCAGCACGCCCGACAAGGCGACGGTGGTTGTCGCCTTGTGTTCCACCTGCCACGGCGCGGGCGGCAGCGCCCCCCAGGTGCTGACCCACTCCTCGGCCACTA
>JAJYJA010000052.1 GCA_021789795.1 Deltaproteobacteria bacterium
AACTGGCAATTCAAGCCCGGGGACGGGGGGCCGGCGTTCATCGACCAGGAGGTGACCGGCCGGCCCATGGTCCGCTGGTTCAACCCGGAACGGATGCTGCCCGAGGACATCCCCGGGCTGTCGTTTGTGGAGCAAGGCTAGAGACGGCCCATGCAGGACGCCAGCCCCCTCACCGCCATCCTGGAGTCGGTGCTCAAGGAGAGCATGGGCTTAAACATCTCCTCGATGGGCACCAGCGTCATCAAACACGCCATCAACCGGCGGATGCGCACCCTGGGGATCGACAACACCTTCCAGTATCTCCAGAAGATCAAGGCCTCGGTGGTGGAACTGCACGAGTTGATCGACGAGGTGGCGGTCAACGAGACCTGGTTTTTCCGCGACGAGGCGCCCTTCCTGGCCCTGGGCGAATACGCCGCCGGTTTCACCCGCCACAACAAGGGCCAGGTGCTGCGGCTGCTCAGCATCCCCTGCTCCAGCGGCGAGGAGCCGTACTCGATGGCCATCACCCTGCTGGAGGCCGGCCTGCCAGCCGCAGGCTTCGTCATCGACGCGGTGGACATCAGCCGCCAATCCTTAAACCGGGCCCGGGAGGGGGTCTATCGCGGCCACTCCTTCCGCAGCCCCCTGGCCCAGCGCTACCAGCGGTACTTCACCAAGACCAGGCAGGGCTACGCCCTGGACCCGGCGGTCAAGGCCCTGGTGCGTTTCCATCGCGGCAACCTGATCCACCTAAACCGCACCCTGGCCAGCGCCGCCTACCAGGTCATCTTCTGCCGCAACCTCTTGATCTACCTGGACGCCAGTTTCCACCAGCAGGCGATCAACACCTTCGAGAACCTGCTCGCCGCCGACGGCCTGCTCTTCGTCGGCCACGCCGAGGCCGGGATCTTCAGCGGCAGCCGTTTTGTCCAGGCCCCCTACCCCAAGGCCTTCGCCTTCCACAAACGGGGCCAGACGCCGCCGCTCGCCCAGGCACCCGCCGATCCAGGGGCGGGCGGCCAGGAGGTCCAGCCCCGCGGCCCGTCAGCCGGGTTCGTCGAGAGCGAACGTCGCGACCTGGAGCTCGAAAGGCACGAGGAACTACTGCGCCAAAATGGCCCCTCGGCGGAGCTGTTCCTTAAGCTCGCCGCCATCTTCGAGACCAAGAGGGACTGGGGCTCGGCGATCAAGATGCTGAAGAAGGCGATCTACCTCGACCCCAACTCCATCGAGGCGGTGGACATGCTGGCCGCCATCTATCAGCGGCTGGGCGACGAAAAAAATTACCAGGCCTGCCTGAACCGCGGGCGGCGGATCGTCAACCGGATGACGGCCAGCATGCCCGCGGAGGAGGCGTAAACGCCGGCCATGAACCCCACCTACTCGGACTTCGACATCGACGACTGCTGGAACCGGATCGGGGTCTTCAGCCGGGGCGAAAAGAGCTGTCCCCGGCTGATCAAGTTCGGCCACTGCCAAAACTGCGACCACTACGCCCGCTCCGGCCGCCGGCTGCTCAACCGTCCCCTTCCCGACGACTACCGCCGGGAGCTGAGCGAACGGCTGAAGGAACCGGCCAGCAAGGAGATCCAAGCCCTAAACAAGGCCTTCATCTTCCGGGCCGGGGACGAATGGCTGGGGGTGGACGCGAGCCTGATCCAGGAGGTGGTGGACATGGGGCCGATCCACTCCATCCCCCACAAGAGCAGCCGCATCTTCCGGGGGGTGGTCAACGTCCGGGGGAGGCTAGAGATCTGCGTCTCCATCGGCGGGGTGCTCAGGATCGAGCCCGGCCGGAAACGGCCCGGCATCCCGGCCCCGGAACGGCTGATCGTGGCGGCCAAGGCCGGGCAGAGCATCGTCTTCCCGGTCAGCGAGGTGCTGGGGCCGGTGCCTTACACCGAGAGCGCGCTCAAGCCGCTGCCGATCACCGTCTCCGGTTCCAAGGCGGTTTACACCAAGGGCATCTTAATCGTCGACGGCCGGGAGGTCGGGATGCTGGACGACGCCATGCTCTTTAAGATCCTGACCCGCAACCTGGGGTGAGAATGTCCGCCATCAACGACATGTCGCTGCTGGAGCTGTTCCTGATGGAGCTGGGCACCCAGTGCCTGGTCCTGGGACATGAGCTATCGATGTGGGACAGTTCCCCAGGCCGGGAGCCAGACACCGTGCTCATGCACCGGGCCGCGCACTCAATCACCGGCGCCGCCCGGATCGTCGATCTGGAGCCCGTCGTCGCCCTGGCCCGGGGGATGGAAAACGCCCTGGCCGCCGGGACGCCCCCCCAGGCCAAAGGCGAGCTGGGGCAGATTCTGGAAGCGGCGATTAGGCTCTTCGACCAGCTGGCCAAGACCGAGGCCTCGAAAGTAGCGGCTGAAATAGAAAAAAAATTAGAGGAATTTTCCAGTCTGACGGCCAGGCTCGGCAGGCTGGGGGCAGCGGATCGGACAGAACTCGCCTCGTCCGCCGAACGTCCCAGACCGGCCCCAGACGCCGCCGGGACGCGACCGGCCATCCGCCCGGACGACCAACTCTTCCACATCTTCATCGACGACGCCGAAAACAACCTGGCGGTACTGTCCGACAACCTAATCCAGCTCGAGCGCCGCCCCAAGTCCGGGCCGCTGCTCGAGGCCTCGATGCGGGCGGTGCACTCCTTAAAGGGCGCGGCCCGCATCATCGGGCTTACCGACATCGTCACCCTGGCCCACGCCATGGAAGACCTGTTCATCGCCGCCCAGGCCGGGGTAGCCGTCCTGGGGCCGGGGCACGTCGATGCCCTGTTCTCCGCCGCCGACCGCATCCGCGACCTGATCCGGCAGGACGAGTCAGGGCTTGACAACTGGTTTGCGGCCAACGCCTCGACCATCGCCGCCCTCTCCCTAACCCTACGGGACCTGGCCGCGCCCCCGGCCTCCGGCGGACAGCCGACGGAGGCGCCCGCCCCGCCCCCTTCCGGGCCCCAAGCCGAAGGGCCATCCCCCGGCCAGTCCTCCAGCCCCGACCGGCGGCTTCGGGTCTCGGCCCTGGGCATGAGCCGCATCTTCGCCCTGGCCAGCGAGGCGATGATCGAGTCCCGCTGGCTGCCCACCCTGGCCAACTCCATGAACCGCTTGAAAAGGCGCCAGGACGAGGTGGGCCTGCTGCTCGACCGGCTGCACGCCCAGTTGCCCGGACTCTCGCTCCCGCCCCTGGCGGTGAACCTCCTAGCCGAACTGGCGGTTAAGTTCAGACGCAGCCAGCAACTTCTGGCCCGCCAAATACTGGAGATGGCCGAGCACTCGGCCCGGGGCTTAAACATCAGTCAACGTCTGCACCACGAGGTGATCGCCAACCGGATGCAGCCCATCTCCGAGGGACTGATCGGCCTGCCCCGGATGGTGCGGGACCTGTCCCGCAAACTGGGCAAGAAGGTGCGGCTTGAGGTTATTGGCAGCGAGACCTTAATCGACCGGGACATCCTGGATAAGCTGGAATCGCCCTTCACCCACCTGGTCACCAACGCCATCGACCACGGCATCGAGCCGCCCGAACAGCGGGAATCAAGGGGAAAACCACAGGAGGGAACCTTGCGCCTCACCGCCCGGCACCAGGCGGGGATGATGCTGGTCACCATCGCCGACGACGGACGGGGCCTGGACTATCCGGCCCTGCGGCGCAAGGCGGTGGAGCGGCGGCTTGCCAGCCCGGCGGTGGCCGAGGAGCTGAGCGAGGCGGAGCTGGCCGAGTTCCTCTTCCTGCCCAACTTCACCACCCGGGAGACGGCGGACAGCACCTCGGGCCGGGGGGTGGGGCTGGACATCGTGAACAGCGCCGTCCGGGAGGTGCGGGGCAGCATCGAGATCCACTCCACCCCCGGCCAGGGGACGACCTTCGAGCTTTACCTGCCGCTCACCCTGTCCATCGTCCGGGCCTTGCTGTTCTCCATCAACCAGGAGCCCTACGCCCTGCCGCTGGTCAACATCGATCACGCCGCCCGGCTGCCGAGCAACGAGATCAAGGAGATGGGCAACCGCCAGTACTTCGTCGCCGGCGGCAAGCGGCTGGGGCTGATTACCGCCCAGCAGGCCCTGGAGCTGAAGACGCAGGCGGTGGACGAGGACACCCTCTCGGTCATCGTCATCAGCGGGGCCAGCCACGCCTACGGGCTGATCGTCGATGGTTTCCTGGGCATCCGCGACCTGGTGGTGCAACCGTTAAGCCCCCGGCTGGGGAAGATGAAGAGCGTCAGCGCCGCCGCCATCGCCGAGGACGGCACCCCCATCCTGATCCTGGACGTGAACGACTTGAAACAGTCGGTGGATCACCTGATCTCCGGCGACCGTCTGCAACGGATCGAACCCCGCCGGACGGCGAAGGGCCGGGAGGGCGGCAAACGGATCCTGGTGGTGGACGACTCGATCACGGTGCGGGAGGTGGAACGTAAGATCCTCTCCGAGCACGGCTTCGAGGTGGACACGGCGGTGGATGGCTTAGACGCCTGGAACATCATCCGCCACCAGCCGCCCTACGACCTGATCGTCACCGACATCGACATGCCCAACATGGACGGCATCGAACTCCTGGTGCACGTCAAGGGGACGGCGGAGTACGAGGCCATTCCGGTGGTCATCCTCTCCTACAAGGACCGGGAGGAAGACCGCAACCGGGGACTGGACGCCGGGGCGGACTACTATCTCACCAAATCGAGCTTCCACAGCCAGGCCCTGATCGAGGCGGTGGAGGACCTGATCGGCGGGCCGGGAGGAAAATCATGAGGATTGGCATTGTCAACGATTCGGTGATGGCGGCGGAGGTCTTGCGGCGCATCGTCGGCTCCCGGCCCGAGCATCAGTTGCTGTGGGTGGCGGAAAACGGGGCCGAGGCGGTGCTGCGCTGCCAGGAGACCCTGCCCGACCTGGTGCTCATGGACCTCCTGATGCCGGTGATGGACGGGGTGGAGGCCACCCGGCGGATCATGCGCCAGAGCCCCTGCGCCATCTTAATCGTCACCGCCAGCGTCATCGGCAACGCCTCCCTGGTTTACGAGGCGATGGGCGCCGGGGCCTTAGACGTGGTCGCCACCCCGGTCTTGGGCGCAGACGGAATGCAGACGGCGGCCAGCGAGCTGCTCAGGAAGATCGAGACCATCGGCAAGCTCATCGGCCTCTCCAGCCGCCCCCTAAGCCGCCAGCGCAGCCGGGAGAAGAAGGTGGCCAACCGCTTCAGCGATCCGCCCCTGGTGGCCATCGGCGCCTCCACCGGCGGCCCCCAGGCCCTGACTGCCGTGCTCTCCGCCCTGCCCGCCGAGTTTCCGGCGGCGGTGGTCATCGTCCAGCACATGGACAAGAAGTTCACCCACGGCCTGGCCGCCTGGCTAAAGCAGCAGATCCCCCTGTCGGTCAAGGTGATCGCCGACAAGGACCGGCCGCAGAAGGGACGGGTCTTGGTGCCCAGCACCGAGTACCACGTGGTGATGTCCAGAAACGGCGCCCTGGCCTACAGCGAGGAGCCGAGCGACAACTTCTACCACCCCTCGGTGGACGTGTTCTTCAACTCGGTGAGCAAGCACTGGCACGGCAAGGTGGTGGGCGTCCTCCTGACTGGCATGGGCCGGGACGGGGCGGCGGGGCTCCTGTCGCTCAAGGACGAGGGCCACCACACCATCGCCCAGGACGAGGCGACCTCGGTGGTCTACGGGATGCCCAAGGCGGCCATGCAACTGGACGCGGCCCGGGAGATCCTGCCCCTCCACGAGATCGGCCCCCGGGTCATGTCCCTGGTGGGAGGGAGGTGAGCCATGGCCAGCCCCCTGTTCGACAATGAGATATCGGCCATCCAGTCACCAACGCGCATCTCGGTGCTGCTGGTGGACGACCAGCCCCTAATCGCCGAGGCGGTGCGCCGGGCGCTGGAGGACGAAAAGGACATCGACTTCCACTACTGCTCCGACCCCACCAAGGCGATCAAGATCGCCAACCAAATCAAACCCACCATCATCCTGCAAGACTTGGTGATGCCGGAGGTCAACGGCCTGATGATGGTCAAGTTCTTCCGCGCCAACCAAAAAACCGCCCAGGTGCCGATCATCGTCCTCTCCACCAAGGAGGAACCCAAGATCAAGAGCGACGCCTTCGCCCTGGGGGTCAACGACTACCTGATCAAGCTGCCGGACAAGGTGGAGCTGATCGCCAGACTGCGCTACCACTCCTCGGCCTACATCTACCACCGCCAGCGGGACGAGGCCTACGCCGCCCTGTTGGATAGCCAGAACAAATTAAGCGAGGCCAACCGCACCCTGGAAAAACTCTCCTCCCTGGACGGCCTTACCGGCATCGCCAACCGCCGCCAGTTCGACGCCGTGCTGGCCAAGGAGTGGGCCCGGGCGATGCGCAACCAGGCGGTCATCTCGTTACTTATGCTTGACATCGACTACTTCAAGCTCTACAACGACACCTACGGTCACCAGCAGGGCGACCAGGGTCTAAAGGAGGTGGCCGCCATCTTAAAGGAGGTGGAGAAACGGCCCGCCGACCTGGCGGCCCGCTACGGCGGCGAGGAGTTCGCGGTCATCCTGCCGGAGACCGATGAGAAAGGGGCCCGGGATATCGCCTGCTCCATTCTCGACAAGCTGAAGGCCGCCGCCCTTCCCCACGCCGCCTCCCAGGCCGCCCCCTACCTCTCGGCCAGCATTGGGGTGGCGACCATGGTCGTCGAGCGGGGCTGCACCGCCGAGACCCTGGTCTCGCTCGCCGACCGGGCCCTCTACCAGGCCAAGGCCCAGGGCCGCAACCGGGTGGTGGTCTTCCTGTGATGGCGCCGCAAAACTCCGATCCGCGGCAACGCGGGAGCGGTTTGGCTTAGCCATCGGCTGCCTTGGGGCGAGATCCTCTCCTGGCCAGGGCCAGGGGCCGCCCCTTCCCAGGCCAGACCGCAGCCCAAGCCCGGTTGAACCAGTTCCCACCTCCGCCCCCGATCATCGCAACTCATGCAGACCCTGGAATATATCGGCCTTGACACCTCCCGCTGCCGGGCCCAGTATCAAAAGACCGTGGCCGCCCTCGAACGGGACGACTTCAAGAGCGCCGAGGTCAAGAAACTCGCCAACCTCACCCACGGCGTCTTCTTCCGGGCCAAACTCGACTACGCCAACCGCCTGCTGTTCACCGTCATCCGCCACCAGGATCAGGCCTACGCCCTGCTCTTGGAGGTGATCGAGCACCACGACTACGCCAAGTCCCGCTTCCTGCGCGGGGCGCGGGTGGACGAGGATTCGTTGCCCGTGGTGGAGGCGGCCCAGGCGGCGCAGGGGGCGGAGCCGGCCCGCTACCTGAACCAGGCCCGGCGCGAGGTGCACTTCCTCGACAAGATGATCTCCTTCGACGACACCCAGGAGGAGATCTACCGCCTGCCGCCCCCGGTGATCCTGGTTGGCTCGGCGGGCAGCGGCAAGACCGCCCTGACCCTGGAAAAGATGAAGCACGTCGAGGGCGAGACCCTCTACGTCACCCATTCCGCCTTCCTGGCCCAGAACGCCCGCGAACTCTACTACGCCCACGGCTTTGAGCGTCCGAGCCAGGAGGCGACCTTCTTCTCCTTCTGGGAGCTGCTGGAGAGCATCCGCGTCCCCCAGGGCCGGGAGGCCACCTGGCGGGATTTTTCCTTCTGGTTCAGCCGGCTGCGCCAGCAGTTCAAGGGGATCGAGGCCCACCAAGCCTTCGAGGAGATCCGGGGGGTGATCGGCGCCGACGCCGCCGGGGTGCTCGACCGGGAGGCCTACCTGGGCCTGGGGGTCAAGCAGTCGATCTTCACCGGCCCGGAAAGGGAACGCCTCTACGACCTGTTCGATAAGTACCGGCAGTGGCTGGCCGCAAGCGGACTCCTGGACCTCAACCTGGTGGCCGGAGAGTGGCTGGCCATCGCCGAGCCCAAATACGACTTCGTGGTCGTGGACGAGGTTCAGGACATGACCTGCGTTCAACTCGCTCTCGTCCTCAAGACCTTGCGTCATCAGGGCAATTTCCTCCTCTGCGGTGATTCCAACCAGATCGTCCACCCGAATTTCTTCTCCTGGTCCAAGGTCAAGTCCCTATTCTGGCGCGATCCGGAACTGGCGGCCCGCCAGGATGTCCGGGTGCTGCGCACCAACTTCCGCAACGGTCAGGAGGCCACCCGCATCGCCAACGCCTTGCTAAAGATCAAGCATTGCCGCTTCGGCTCCATCGACCGGGAGAGCAACTTCCTGGTCACCCCGGTGGCCGGCGACCACGGCCAGGTCACCATCCTCGACGACGCCGAGCCGGTGAAACGGGAGTTGAACAAGAAGAGCAAGGACTCCACCCAATGCGCGGTGATCGTCCTGCGGGACGAGGATAAGGCCGCGGCCCGGCAGTTCTTCCAGACCCCGCTGCTCTTCTCCACCCACGAGGCCAAGGGCCTGGAGTACGAGACCGTCATCCTCCACCGCTTCGTCTCCAACCACCGGGGCGAGTTCTCCGAACTGGCCGCCGGGGTCGCCCCCACCGACCTGGCCGGCGAGGAACTGGACTACCGGCGGGCCCGGGACAAGAGCGACAAGTCGCTTGAGATCTTCAAGTTCTACGTCAACGCCCTTTACGTGGCCCTGACCAGGGCGGTCAAGAACGTCTATTGGCTGGAGTCGGACACCAGCCACCCCCTGCTGGCCCTCTTGAATACCCGCCAGGGCGGCGACCGGGTGGAGATGAACGCCCAGGTCTCAACGCTCGAGGAGTGGCAGCGGGAGGCGCGCCGGCTGGAACTGCAGGGCAAACTGGAACAGGCGGAGGCGATCCGCACCAACATCCTCAAAGAGGCGCCGGTGCCCTGGACGCCCTTCTCGCAGGCCCATCTGCGGCAGACCATCGCCAAGGTCTTCCAGGATCGCGTCCCTGGCAACAAGCCCAAGCAGCAACTCTTGGACTACGCCTGCTTCTACGGACTGAGGTCGATGGCCGAACTCCTGCACACCGAGACCGGCTACGGCAGCGCCAACCAGTTTGCCGCCAGCCACCGGACAGTGGTCACCCGCCTCCTCGCCCCTTATGCCTCTCGAAACATTAAGGACGTGCTGCGCCTCTGCGACCGGCACGGGGCGAACCACCGCACCCCCATGAACCAGACCCCGCTCATGGCCGCCGCCGCCGCTGGCAACCCGGCCCTGGTGGAGGCGCTCCTGGCCCGAGGCGCCGATCCCGCCCTCACCGACGACTACGGACGCAACGCCCTGCACTGGGCGATTGGCGAGGCGACGGCCAATCCCAAGTTCGCCGCCGGCCCCTTTGCCGCCATCTACGACCTGATCGCCCCGGCCAGCGTCGACATCATGGCCGACCGGCGGCTGATCCGCATCGACCGCCATTTAAGCGAATATCTCCTGTTCCAGACCCTGTGGGCGCTCCACAAACAGCCATATCTCACCAGCACCTCCCTCCTCTCCCCGCAACTAGGCTTTGACGCCACGACCATCCTGGACGCCTGGGCCGGGATGCCGCCCCACATCGTCCGTCCGGAACGGAAGAAACGGCCCCATATCTCAAGCGTCCTCTCCCGCAACGAGGTGGATCGAGACTACGCCTACAACCGCCGGCTGTTCAAACGGATTAGCCGCGGCTACTACCAACTCAACCCCTTGCTCTCGGTGCGCCGCAAGACCGCCGATGGCGAGACCTGGACACCGATCCTCGAAGCCTTGAACCTAGCCTTGCTTAAGGAATGCGCCCATGCCCAAGTCTGGCCGACAATAGACGAGCTGCTGACGGCGGCCGGGCTACACTCCCCGCCCCTACCGGTGATGGGGAGGGCGGAATTTACCCGCGGCCAGGAGCGATTGGAAAAGATGCGCCAGGAGGAGGCCAGGCTCCGGGAGCAAGACAAACTCTGGCGGTTCGAGAGAGATAGACGGCGAAAAGTTCGCCAGCCGCCAGGCGATACATGATTGCAAGACTTGACCCCTGAGATAGAGATTTTCTTCCGTTGGCTGACCGTGGAACGGGGATATTCCGACCACACGGCGGACAGCTACCTGCGGGACATCAACGGCTTCGTGGCCAGCCTGCCCGACGGCATATCCCTCGCCGAAATCGGCCCGGCCCAGATCCGGGCCTTCATCTACTCCCTGCACGGCACCCACAAACCATCCTCCGTGGCCCGTAAGCTTTCGGCCTTGCAGACCTTTTTTGGTTTTCTGGCCCGGGAGAAACTTATGGGCCGCAATCCCCTGACCGGGGTGGCGCGTCCGAAGTTAAACCGCCACATCCCGGTATTCCTGACCGTGGACGAGGTCTTCCGCCTCCTGGCGGCCCCGGGCCCGGAAGACCCCTTCGCGGCCCGGGACCGGGCGGTAATGGAGTTGCTCTACTCCACCGGGATGCGGGTGGCGGAGCTGGTGGGGCTGCATAAGAATTCCCTTGATTTTGAAACGGAAATGGTTAGGGTAAGCGGCAAAGGCAACCGGGAGCGGCTAACGCCCATGGGCCGCCCCGCCATCGACGCCCTGCGCGCCTATTTCCCCCAGCGCCAGTTACTGCTTGCCAGCTCTGGCCGTGACGCCTCCGGAGACCGGGAGGCGGTGTTCGTCAACCATCGCGGCGGCCGGCTCACCACCCGCAGTGTCGAACGTCTGGTCGCCATGTACGCCCAGCGGGTCGGCATCGTCAGCCGGGTCACCCCCCACGCCCTCCGCCACTCCTTCGCCACCCACCTGCTGGAGATGGGGGCGGACCTGCGGCTGGTGCAGGAGTTGCTGGGGCATGTGAGCCTGTCCACCACCCAGCGTTACACCCATCTGACGGTGGATCATCTGATGGCGGTCTACGACAACGCCCACCCTCAGGCGAGGAAGCGGGGACGACCCGCCGGGCGGGATAAGGAACAAACCTGAATGAAAATCAGATCGACAACCATCGTCGCGGTGCGCCGCCATGGCGAGGTGGCGGTGGCCGGAGACGGCCAGGTCTCCCTGGGCGCCACGGTGGTCAAGCACAACGCCCAGAAGGTGCGGAAACTAAACGACGGCAAGGTGCTGTGCGGTTTCGCCGGCTCCACTGCCGACGCCTTCACCCTGTTCGAGCGACTGGAAAAAAAACTTGAGCAGTACGGCGGCAACCTGCTGCGGGCGGCGGTGGAGCTGGCCAAGGACTGGCGCACCGACAAGCACCTGCGCCGGCTGGAGGCCTTCTTGATCTGCGTGGATAAAGAGCGCTCCCTGCTGCTCTCCGGCAGCGGAGACGTGATCGAGTCCGACGACGGCGTCCTGGCCATCGGCTCAGGCGGGCCTTACGCCCAGGCCGCGGCCCAGGCCCTGATGGCGCACAGCGATCTCGGCGCCGAGGCCATCTGCCGGGCCGCACTCGAGATCGCCGGCAACATCTGCGTGTACACCAACTCCAACCTCACCCTGCTGACCCTGTAGCCTCCAGACAACGCCCGCCACCATGTCACCGCCAGCGCCCGTCACCGGAGGCGGCAACGGCCTGACCGGCGGAAAAGGAAGTTTGTCAAAAAATCCAAAGTGATACAAACAAAGCAACCTGTTATTAACATGGCCAACCTAACCCCGAAAGAGATCGTCGCCCAGCTCGACGCCTACATCATCGGCCAAGCCGACGCCAAGCGTTTCGTGGCCGTGGCCCTGCGTAACCGCTGGCGGCGGCAGCAGGTCAGCCCGCCCCTGCGGGACGAGATCGCGCCCAAGAATATCATCATGATCGGCCCCACCGGGGTCGGCAAGACGGAGATCGCCCGGCGGCTGGCGGGACTTGCCCAGTCGCCCTTTCTGAAGATCGAGGCCTCGAAGTTCACCGAGGTGGGCTACGTGGGCCGGGACGTGGAGTCGATGATCCGCGACCTGACCGAGATCGCCGTCTCCCTGGCCCGGGCCGAGGCCCGGCGGCAGGTGGAGGAGAAGGCCAAGGCCTTGGCCGAGGAGCGGCTGCTAGATCTCCTGGTGCCGCCCCGGCCGGCCAGCGCCCGTCTCCCGGCCCCACCTGATGCCGCCCCGGGGGAGGGATGCCAGACCCGGGAAAAATTTCGCCAGCTACTGCGGGAAGGGAAATTGAGCGATCGGCAGGTGGAGCTGGACGTGGCCCAGGCCCCGTCCCTGCCGATGATCGAGGTCTTTTCCAACGCCGGGGCCGACGATCCGGGCTCGGGCTTGAAGGAGATGTTCGGCAAGATCTTCCCCAAAAAGAGCAAACGGCGCAAGATGCCGGTGGACGAGGCCCTGCGGCTGCTCAAGGTCGAGGAGGCGGAGAAATTGATCGACGACGAGCAGGTCACCCGGCTGGCGATTAAGCGCACCGAACAGTCGGGGATCATCTTCCTGGACGAAATCGACAAGATCGTCTCCCGCCAGGCCGACGGCCAGCGCGGGGCGGAGGTCTCCCGGGAAGGGGTACAGCGCGACCTTCTGCCCATCGTCGAGGGCTCGATCGTCAACACCAAGTACGGCATGGTGCGCACCGATCATATCCTGTTCATCGCCAGCGGCGCCTTCCACACCTGCAAACCGTCGGACCTGATCCCCGAGCTGCAGGGCCGCTTCCCCATCCGGGTGGAACTCAACTCCCTGTCGGAGGAGGATTTTTACCGCATCCTCACCGAGCCCCAGAACGCCTTGATCAAGCAGTACGTGGCCCTCCTGGCCACCGAGGGGGTCGAGCTTAATTTCGAGGATAAAGCCATCCGGGAGATGGCCCGGATCTGCGCCCTGGTCAACCGCAGGACCGACAACATCGGGGCCCGCCGCCTGCACACCATCATGGAGCGGCTCCTGGAAGACCTGTCCTTCAACGCCCCGGAGCGGGAGGAAAAATCGTTTACCGTCACCGCCGACTATGTTAAGCAACAGTTGGCCGATATTGCCCAGGACGAGGACTTAAGCCGCTTCATCCTCTGATGGCAAGGCAGACCGGAGGTATGGCTCACTCGTCCAATGCCCCCCGCGTCTGGCAGTCGGCCCCTTTGCTTAGCCATCGCGGCTACCCTTGGGCGAGAGACCCCTCTGATTGACGATAATAATCATTCCCTTACCGAGCCATGATCCACGACATTGACCCTCAGATGCGCTACTGCCCCAAGTGTGAGGAGGAGTACGAGCCGGAATTTACAAGCTGCGGGGTGTGCGGCCAAGCCCTGCTTTGGGGCTCCGAGGTGCTGGCCAACCGCCAGGGACGCCGTCCCCAGCCGGCGGCCCCTAAACCGCTCACCGCCGGCGACGACCTGGTGACGGTGTTCAAGGCCCCGCTCGCCGAGCTTAAGCGGCTCGAGCGGCAGTTACGGGCCGAGTCGATTTCCGCCTTGATCCAGGGAGATGGCCCCTCCTGCGGCCAGGGCTGTTGCGGGGGCGGAGAGATGGAGCTTCTGGTGCGGCGCGGGGAGGTGTCCGCCGCCCTGGCGGTAATCGAGGCCGACTTCGAACGGCAGACCGCCGGTCACGGGACACACTCCGCAGTGGCCGACTACGGCTTCGATCCGGGCCGGGGTGAGAACCGCTGCCCGGCTTGCGGGACGCTCTTCCCCAGTCACGCCCTGATGGGCGGGGGGATGACCTGCCCGGATTGCGGGCTCTGCTTCGGGTAGCGGCCATGGGTGAGCAGTTCCCTTGGCTTGCCGAGTACAGCGTCGGCATCGCCGCCATAGACGGCCAGCATCAGCGGCTGGTGGCCATGATCAACGAACTGCATCAGGCCCTGCTCGCCCGGCGCTCAAGGGAGGTGATGGGCGCCATCCTCTCCCAGTTGGTGGATTATACCGAGTTGCATTTCACCTTCGAGGAGTCGCTGATGGCCCGTTACGATTATCCGGGGCAGCAAAGCCACCAGGAGGACCACGAGCGGATGCGGGCCAAGGTCCTGGCCCTGCGCGACGAGCATCAGGCGGGACGGACGGTGATATCGCTCGCGGTGATGGCCTTTCTCAAGGACTGGCTGAGCGGCCATATCCTGGGCACCGATCACCTGTATAAGGATTTCTTTCAGCAGGAAGGCCTGCGGTAGCGGACATCTCGTCCCCCCACCCCGGCCAGAGTCATAATCAAGCCACAAACCACAAAGGAGAAAATGCCATGTACACTCAGATGGGCAACACCCCAGTCACCCTGCAGCAGGCCAAGACCCAGGCCTCGACCATCTTTCTCGCCAAGGTGTTCAACTGGATGGCCATCGGCCTGGGAATCACCGGGCTGGCCGCCTTTATCACCGTCAATTCCCAGACCATGATGCAGCTCGTCTTCGGCAACCGGCTGGTGCTCTACGGGCTGATGTTCGCCGAGTTGGGCATGGTGTTTTACCTGTCGGCCCGCATCCAGCAGATGTCCTCCCAGGCGGCGACCGGGCTCTTCGTGGCCTATTCGCTCCTAAACGGCGTCACCCTGTCCGCCATCCTCCTGATCTACACCGCCGCCTCGGTGGCGGCCACCTTCTTCATCACCGCCGGCATGTTCGGGGCGATGGCGGTTTACGGCCTGGTCA
>JAJYJA010000053.1 GCA_021789795.1 Deltaproteobacteria bacterium
TGCCCTTGGCCTGGGGCGGCGGTGGCTCGGGCGGCGGACGACGGCGGAGGGCACGCGGCGGTCGCTTGGCTTGCGAGGTTGGCTGCTCGGCCTGGCCTGCCTGGCGGGTCTGGCCGCCAACCTTATCCTCTACGGCGGCAACCTGTTGCGCTACCGGGCGCTCATCCCGGGCCTGGATCAGGTGCTGCCGCTTGAAGACTGCCTGCAAAATCGTCTCTTTGTCCGGGATTACGCGGTGCGGCAATTCGCCTCCGGCAAGCTCTCCCTGCTCGATGCCCAGCGTCTGGCGCTTACGATCCGGGACCCCGGCGACCGCGCCGACGCCTTGGATCGTTTGGCCCAGGCCGAGGTGGATAAGGTGATGGGGCCTAAGCCCCGGCTGGGCCGCTGGCAATATGCCCGCAATTGGGCGGAGGTGATGGTGGCCAGGACCTACAGCGTGGCGGCCCATCTCTCCCTATTCAAAAACGAGCAGGATTTTTACCCCTATTACGCCGTCTTCATCCTGGCCGCCCTCTGCTGGCTGGCCCGAGGTTGGGTGATCGCCCTGCCGGGCATGGGGGTGATGGCCTTTGTCGTTTGCTTCTACACCGTCATCCTGATGCAGGTGGTGAACTATGGCATCTACCAGGTCAGCGGCCTCTCCGGCCTGGCCATGACCGGTCGCTACCTGTTCCCGGTGCTGGCGCCTTTCTACCTGTTAGTCGCCCATGGCTTGCTGGCCCGGATGCCCCGCTGGTGGCAGGTGACGGTGGGTCTGGCGGTGGGGTTGTGGTTCGTGACGGGCGAGTTCCCCTGGTTTTTGCGCCACGCCGGGCCGGAGTGGTATTTCTAAAGGCGAGACCGGCGATGAGTCAAGAGCGAAGGGCGAGGGAGGGGCTTTGGCCCTGGCTGGCGGTGGGATTGATCGTCCTGGCCGTGGGCCTTCTGCGCTGGCATCTCCTGGGGGTGAGCCTGGAGCGCGACGAGGGGGAGTACGCCTACGGCGGCCAGTTGCTGTTGCAGGGGGTGCCGCCCTATGCCCTGCTCTACAGCATGAAGCTGCCCGGCATGTACGCGGCCTACGCCTTGTGCCTGGCCCTCTTCGGGCAGACGCCGACCGGGATCCACCTCGGGCTGCTGCTGGTGAACGCGGCGGACGTGGTCATGCTCTTCATCCTGGGGCGGCAACTGGCCAGCCCTCGGGTCGGAATCGTCGCCGCGGCGGTCTTCGCCCTCTTGTCGATGGGCGAGCCGGTGCAAGGGGTGTTCGCCAACGCCGAGCAGTTCGTGCTCCTGCCGGCCCTGGCCGGAACGGCGCTCCTCTGGGCCGGGCTTGAGTCGCGCCGGGGCGGCCTGGTCTTGCTGTCCGGGCTGCTGCTGGGGTTGGGGTTCGTGGTCAAGCAGCACGGGGCGCTCTTTGCCCTCTGGGCCGGGGTGTTTGTGCTGATCGACTGGCGGTTGCGCGGCGATACCCTGGCCCAGGGCGGCCGCATGTTGGCCTGGCTGATCCTGGGGGGGCTGCTGCCGTATCTGGCTACCTGTCTCCTCCTTTGGCGGGCCGGGGTCTTGGCCAACTTTTGGTTTTGGACCGTCGAGTACGCCCGGGCCTATGCCTCCGAGCTGCCCCTGTCAGAGGCCTGGTTGAACCTCAAGATCCAGGGCCTGGAGGTGGTGCTGGCCTCGCCCCTCCTCTGGCTGGCCGTGGCCGCCGGGCTGCCGTTCGGCCTGGTTGGCCCACTTTCCCGCCGGCGGCGGATTTTTGTCCTTGGCTTTGTCCTCTGCTCCTTCCTGGCGGTCTGCCCGGGATTCTTCTTTAGGCCCCACTATTTCCTCCTCTTCCTGCCCGCCGCCGCCCTGTTGGCCGGGCTGGCCTTCGACGCCCTGGGCCGGGCGGTGGCCGTCAGGGTCTCCGAGCCCGCCGGATGGGGGTTGTGCCTGATGATCCTGCTGTTTTGCCTGGGGGTGACCCTGTACCGACAGCGGCAGTTCTTGGTCCTCGATACCCCGGCCCAGGCGAGCGTCGAGAGTTACTGGCCCAACCCCTTCAACGAGTCGCCGGCCATCGCCGACTATATCCGCGCTCACAGTCGGCCCACCGACACCATCGCCATCCTTGGCTCCGAGCCCCAGATCTGCTTTTACGCCCACCGCCGGTCGGCCACCGGCTACATCTACATGTACCCGTTGATGGAGAACCACCCCTTCGCCCTGACCATGCAGCAACGGCTGATCGCCGAGGTGGAGCGGGCCCGGCCCGAGTATCTGCTGTTTGTGCGGGTGCCCACCTCCTGGTTGCAGGGGCCGCGTTCCCACACCTTGATTTACGACTGGTTTGTGGACTATAAGAAGCGATACCATCGGGTGGGGCTGGTGGAGATCTTCGAGGAGGGTGCCAGCCGGATATCCTGGCGGCCCGATCCTCCGGCCCTGGGGGATGGCGCCGGGCCTAAGCCGGGGCGATTGGACGACCAGGTGCCCTGGCCGCCCGAGACCCCCTATTGGGTGGAGGTGCTGCGCCGTAACGATTATAAATCTGGGGAAAAGTCGAGGTAGGATGTACCAGGGAAAACGGATCGTGGTGGTCATGCCCGCCTACAACGCGGCCGAGACCCTGCTCTTGACCCATCGGGAGGTCATGGCCCAGGGGGTGGTGGACCTGGTGATCGTGGTCGATGACGCCAGCCGGGACACTACCGCCGCCCTGGCCCGGGGCCTGGCCAACACCAGGGTGCATGTGCATCCCCGGAACAAGGGCTACGGTGCCAATCAGAAGTCGTGTTACCGCCTGGCCTTAGACGCGGGGGCCGACATCGTCATCATGGTGCATCCCGACTACCAGTACACCCCCTTGCTCATCCCGGCCATGACCTCGATGATCGCCAGCGGCCTCTATCACTGCGTCCTGGGGTCGAGGATCCTGGGCGGGCACGCCTTGCGGGGGGGGATGCCGATCTGGAAATATATCGCCAATCGTTTCCTCACCCTGGTGGAGAACGTCCTTCTGGGCGCCAAGCTCTCCGAGTACCACACCGGTTACCGCGCCTTCTCCCGGGAGCTGCTTGAGGGTGTCAGCCTCGATCATAACTCCGACGACTTCGTGTTCGACAACCAGATGCTGGCCCAGATCCTCTGGCAGGGCTACACCGTGGCCGAGGTCAGTTGCCCCACCAAATACTTCGCCGAGGCCTCGTCGATCAACCTGCCGCGCAGCGTCAGCTACGGCCTGGGCTGCCTGCGCACCGCCCTGGCCTACCGCCTGGCCGCCCTGGGCCTGCGGCCCTCGCCCCTTTTCCCCGCCCGCTTGCGCCGTCGTCACTTCTGACTTGAGAAATTTTTGCTTTTGCGCCATCATGGCCCGGTGTTTTCTTCGTCCTCCCCTTGTTCAACCCTTGACTGGCGCCCATGTTGAGCCGTGAACTTAAAATTGGCCTGTGGGCCTCGCTGACCGTGGCCTGGCTGGCGGCGGGCCTGGGGAGGCCGGCGTTTGCCGACCCCGGACACTGCGACCAGGGCGACTGCCAGAACGGCCAGGGGCAGATGACCTTCGCCAACGGCGATATCTACGCCGGCAACTTCGCAAACGGGGTGCCCGCCGGCAAGGGCGTCTTGGTACAGCACGACGGCGGCATCCTGGAGGGCACCTTCCTGCACGGCATGGGCATGGGCACCGGCACCCTGACCTTTCCCGACGGCAGCCGCTACCAAGGGCAGTTTTACAACGGCCTGGCCAACGGCGAGGGCAAGAAGACCCTGGCCAACGGCTCGCATTACCAGGGCCTGTGGCGAAACGGGGAGTTCTACCGGGGCCAGGGGTTGAGGCTGGGGGAGGACGGCAGCCGCTACGAGGGCGGCTACCGGGACAAGGTCTATTCCGGCCCGGGCCAGTTGACCGAGGCGGACGGCGCCACCTACCAGGGTGAATTCAAGGACGGCAAGTTCGACGGCCGGGGCAAACTGGTGCTTGCCGATGGCACCATCTATGACGGCACCTTCAAGAACGGCCTCTACGACGGCATGGGCTCGATGATCATGCCGGACGAGACCCGCTACGACGGCGAGTTCCGGGACGGCAAGTTCTTTGGCCAGGGGGTGATGACCTGGCGTGACGGCCGCATCTACCGGGGTAACTTCGAGAAGGGCAAGTTCGCCGGCCAGGGGGTGATGGTGCAGCCGGACGGCGTCGAGTACCGGGGCTTCTTCATTAAGGGCAAGTACGAGGGCCACGGGGTGCTGATCAGCAAGTCCGGCGAACGGGTAGAGGGCGACTTCCACGACAACGTCTTTCTGGAAGATTACGACCACAAGAAACCACTCTCCGAGGTGCCGATCACCCTGCATCCGGTCAAGAAGGAGGCGGGCAATCACGCCCCGCCGGTCAAGGAGGGGGCCTCCGAATCCTTGGATTCCCCGGCCCCGGCCAGCGCCGGAGCCAAGGGCCAGCCCCCGGGGGCGGTCAGTGGCGGCCTGAGTCCCGAGGGGGGGGGGGACGGGAAATGATTCCCCGGAGCCGGTGGCTGACCTGGGCGGCGCTGGTCGTAGGCCCGCTTCTGGCCTCGTGGGCGGCGGCATCGGCGCCTGATAAGGGCCAGGCCCCGCCGGCCCTGGTTCTGCCGCGCAGCGGGCAGATCTCGGCCTATGACGCGACCGGCCACGAGATCGACTTCAAGGGCTCGCGTCAGGATGGAGAGTTGCAACGCGGGCTTGCCTGGCCGGATCCACGTTTCATCGTCAATCGTGAGGGCACGGTGTCGGATGCGCTCACCGGCCTGATGTGGCTCAAGGAGGGGGATTGCTTCGGCAAGCTGTCCTGGCCCACCGCCAAGGCGAGGCTGGCGGATTTCAACCAAGGGGCCAGCGATTGCCGGGGCCAGGGCAGCGGCTACCACGACTGGTCCCTGCCCGATCTGGAACAGCTCGCAAGTCTTATCGACGCCCAGGCCGATTCCCCGGCCGCGGCCTTGAAACTGTCCGGCTTCAATGGGGTGGGGAAGGAGGTTTACTGGTCGTCCACGGTCTATGTCGGTCAGATGAATGTCTGGACGGTCGATTTCGGCACCGGGGCGATCGCCCCGCGCAGCAAGATGGAGAGGCACGGGCTGCTCCTGGTCCGGGTCGAGACCCCAGGCAAGAACGGCCTGGCCGCTAATCCCGCCCCAGCACCGGCGGCCCCCGCGCCGGCGGTCAAGGCCGCCTCGCCGCCTACCCCGGCCCCGCGGCTGGTGGATAACGGCGACGGGACGGTGACCGACACCCTAACCGGGCTGATGTGGCTTAAGGACGGCGCCTGTCTGCCGGCTGGCGATTGGCAGGGGGCGCTGGCCGCCGTTAACCGGCTGGATGCGGGCCAGGGGTGCGCCTCGTTGCGCCGCCGTTATCAAGACTGGCTGCTGCCCAACGCCGTTGAGCTGCGCAGCCTGACCGATCTTAAGCGCGACTATCCGGCCCTCCCCGAGGGCCATCCCTTCCGTGATTTCGTGGGGGTGAGCTTCTGGACCTCGACCACCGTGGCCGCCAGTCCCGCGACGGCCTGGGCGGTCGATTTCGATACCGGCGCCCTGTTGCCGGTCGACAAGGCCGGTAGTTGCCGGGTGCTGGCGGTGCGCTCGCTGACGCCGCCGCCCGTCCAGCCCCGGCGGACGGCGGAGAAGGGCGGGCATCTGGCGGTGGCCGATAAGTTCGTCTTGCCCTTGGACCCGGAGATGGAAAGCGAGTTGCGTTGGCCTCCGAGCCCCCGTTTCATCAGTAACGGCGACGGCACCAGCATGGATACGGTCACCGGGATTACCTGGCTTACCGATGGCAAGTGCCTGGGAGAGCGAAGTTGGACCGAGATCCCGGACACCTTCGTCAAGTTTAACGAAAAACCCGACAAGTACAAGTGCGCCGGGTTCACCGCCAGCAAGGTGGATTGGGAGCTGCCGACCCTGGCCGAGCTGCGGGAGCTGGTGGCCACCGCCAGCGGCGATAGGGCGGCCTGGCTTAACAAGCAGGGGTTGACCAACGTCCAGAGCAGCGGCGTTTACTGGAGCGGCACCGCCACGCCCTTGAACCTCTACTTTGCCGATGCCGTTACCATCAAGACGGGCAAGGCGGGGAATTATCCAAAATCACTTAAGTTTTTCGTTCTGGCTAAACGCAAGAGCGAGCCCAGGGGCAAGGAGCCGCTGCTGGGCCTGACCGCCAACGCCAACGATCAGACCATCCGTCTCACCCCCAAGGACGCCTTGTCGCTCAAGGTCTTTACCCACACCTTCGGGTGGCGGCGGCCGGCGGATTTTAGCTTCTGGTACGAGACCCCCAGTCATCAGCGTCTCTGGCTGACCGGCTTGCGCGCCTGGAGCGACAAGCCGGTGCCGGTCTTTAAGGGGCCGCTCTTTAACCTCGAAAATTATGAGATTTTCCGTAGCGTCGCCAACGGTCTGGCCCCGGGCGGCTACACCTTTCATTTTGCAGTCGATACCCATCCCGACCCCGAGCGTCAGTACCCCGCCCATCACTACGAGGTCAAGTTAACGTTGATCGTCGTTCCTCCCCCGGCGGCTAGCGCCGGCAAGTAACGCCTCTCAGGCCGGGCCGCGAACCATGTTCGGCCTCCCTTCTTTTTCCACAGTTCAGCGGGGCTCGTTCGCCAGATAGTAGCTACCGGCCTTGAGCCAGGCCGCCAGGTTTTCGGCCAGACGTTCATTCTGCCCGGTGAGAAAGCGGTTCTGGAAGATGGCGTCATCGCCGAAGGCCACGAACTGGCCGTGTCCCGACTGCCCCACCACCACCACGCTGAAGGCCTGCCGGACGTCGCCGGGGCCGAACTCCCGCGAGCCGTCATGGCGCAAGTCCACCCAGGCCTGGGGGCTGGTTTGGGCTATGATGTCGGCCCGGTTTTCGGTGTGTAGCGCCCAGACCCCGTAGAGGTGGAAGCGGGTGAGTCCCTTGGTTAAGGGGTGGGGCGCCAGGTCGGTGACGAAGAAGTTGGTGGGTTGCTCCGGGGTTTCGGTGTTGACCGGCTCATGGATCACCCCGTTGGAGACCTCCAGCCCCAGGGCGTTTAGGAGATTGGCCGCCGGGGCGGCGATGTGCAGCATGACGCAGAGTTGGCCGCCCCGGTTGAGGAATTTTTTAATGGCCGCAATCTCTGGAGGGTCAATGGGGGTAAATGGCCCGGAGATGACCAGGGTTGATACCCCCTGCAACAGGTCGTCGGTGAAGACTTGTCCGGGGTCGGAGGCCTTAACCTGAAAGCCGCCTTGGGCAAGGATCTCCTTAAGATGAGATAGATCGAGCTCGCCCTGGCCTTGGCTGAGGAAACGTTCGCCGTGTCCCTGGTCGAAGAGGAGCACCGGCGGCGGCAGCGGCGCCCGTCGGCAGGCGGCCAGCAGGAGCAGGGCCAGGATAGCCAGGGGCCAGCGGGTGATGATTCGGGGGGGGTGAAGGCGCATGTCGTCTCCTCGTCAGTTGTGATTTTTGGGGCCTTGGTGTCTTGTCGAGCCGTGTCGGGCGGGTTTGTCGTTGGGGTGGGGGGCCGGGAAGGTGAGGGTGAAGGTGGTGCCGTGCCGGGAGGTCTCGCTCACCTCGATCTTGCCCTGGTGGTGCTTCATGATCCCGTAGCTGACCGAGAGCCCCAGTCCGGTGCCCTCCACCGTCGGCTTGGTGGAGAAGAAGGGCTCGAAGATATAGACCATGTCCGATTCGCTGATCCCCTTGCCGGTGTCGTGGATGTGCAGGCGCACCGTCTGCTCCTTATGCTCGGTGATCAGGCTGATGGTGCCTCCGTGGTCGGGCATGGCCTCCTGGGCGTTGTTTAGGCAGTTGAGGATTACCTGTTTTATCTGATCGTGCACGGCATTTATCAGGGGCAGATTAGGGGCTAACTTCTTTTTGACCACGATCCGCCGTTCCCGGAAGCTCTTCTTGCAGAAGAGGAGCATGTCGTTGATTGCCTGATGCAGGTCCAGGGGCTCCATGTTGCCGCTGGTCGGGCGGTTGAAGTTTTGGAGGTTGCGGATCAGGTCCCGTACCCGCTGGCACTCGTTGATCGCCAGTTGCAGCAATTCTGCGTCGTCGTCGGCAAAGGGGGTGGTCTTCTGGATGCCTTTCAGGAAGTTGCGGATCCCGATGATCGGGTTGCCGAACTCGTGGGCGATGGAGGCGGCCAGCTTGCCCACTGCGCTGAGTTTCTCGGCGTGCAGAAGTTGCTCGTAGGTGGTTTTGAGTTGCAGGGTGCGCTCCTCCACCTTGTTTTCCAGGATGGTCTGGTAGTCCAGGATCTCTTGCTCCATCCGTTTGCGGCGGGTGATGTCCTGCAAGGTTTCCACCGCCCCGATGATGGCCCCGCCGCCGTTCTTGATGGGGGCGGCGGTGAACAACAGCCATTTTTCCGTGCCGTTTAGGGCGAAGACATCCTCCACCTCGAAGGAATCCTCCAGCAGTTGGGAGCGGATATACTTGTCGGTGTAGAACTGGCGGATCTTTTCCTCCGGGGCCTGGTCGAGGATCAGGTCGGCCATGGTGGGCCGTTCGTGGTCGTAGAAGGCCTGCCACTGGCGGGAGGTGCCGATCATGGCCGCGCTTTTGATGCCGGTGAGCCGCTCCAGGGCCTTGTTCCAGTGAGTGATGCGGTGGCGCTGGTCGATGACGAAGGTGGCGATGGAGTTGCCGTGGATGATCTGGGCCAGGCGTTCCCGGCTTTCTTGCAGTTCGACCTCGGCCTGCTGGCGGTCGGCGATCTCCTTGGCCAGGATGTGTTCCGCATCTACCCCTTGGATTAGGGCGCAGTCGGCAACCAAGGCGCTGGCCGTCTTCTTGGGTCTGGTGACGATTAGCGACCAGCAGGGTTCGTCCCCTGCCCGGAGAGGTGGAAGACTGGCGAAGCAGAGTCGATAATCGTTGTCGGCGGTGGCGCCGGCCGGGGAGGGTGGGCGGAGGGTGAAGGCGCGGGCCTCGCCCCGGCAGGCGTTGACGATCATCGTCCGCCAGGATTCGCGGCAGTCCTCGGGCAGTCGGGTGAGAAAGTCGCCGCCCCCGCCGCCGGGCTTCAGGTGCAAGACCTCCCGGCAGAAGGTCTCCCAGGCCGGATTGGCCATGACGATTAGCCCCTGGGCGGTGCCGATGGCCAGTGGCTCGGGCCGGGCCAGGCAGAACGATTGCGCGATGTCGGCGGGTAGCTTCATGTCAGTCAAATTAAAAAAGGGGTGTCAGCCTAGGCTGACACCCCTTTTTTAGTCGCTATTGATAAAATTTACTACTTATTTCTTGGGCGGGAAGGCCAGTTTGCCCTTCAGCCCTTCCGCGGTCAGGTCGGCAGACTTGCCTTCCTTTACCCGGCCCTTGACGGCGTGGGCGGTGCCGTGACAGCTAGCGCACTTGCCGCCGAACTGGGCCACCATCGCCTCGCCGTGCGGGTTGCCGTGGCACTTCTGGCAGGTGGGAATCTGGCCGTGCTTGGGATGGCAGAAGGAGCAGGTCTGGTTGGCGTGCCGGCTCTTGCTGGCCATCAGGGTCTTATACTCGTCGGTGTGGCAGCCGCCGCAGATCTCCTTGGGCTCGTTGGGAGTGAAGGTGATGTTCAGCGGGTCATGCGGGTTGCTGTGACAGCGCAGGCAGTCTTCGTCCTTCAGGTTGGCCCGGTGGCCGCTGTGGTCGTGGCACTTGAAGCAGGAGGGGATCTTGCCGTGCTGGTCGTGGCAGGTGGCGCAGGTATTCTCGGTCCAGTGCTTGGAGTTGGCCTTCTTCAAGGTGGCATAGACCTCGGCGTGGGTCGGGTTCTTGTGGCAGTTGGCGCAGTATTCCTTGGGGGTGTCGGCGGCGTACTTGATCACCAGCGGCTTATGCGGGCTGGCGTGGCAGCTCAGGCAGACCTTGGGCTCGACGTTAAGCAGGTGATACGGCTTGCCGCCCTTGGGGCTGTGGCAGTCGAGACAGCTCGGGATATAGCCGTGCCGGATATGGCAGTCGGTGCAGGCCATGGCCGAGTGCTTGCTCGGGAAGTCCTTGAGGTCCTTGGGCGGCTGGGCATGGCAGTTGTGGCACATGTCCGGCTTAACGGACGGGATGTTAAGGGGCGAGTGGGCGTTGGAGTGACAGTTGTGGCAGGTCTTGGTCTCCTCCTTCTCGCCGTGGGGATAGCCGTGGCAGTCAACGCACTTGGGCAGGGCGTCGGCGTACTCCACCTTGCCGGGGGCGTAGGTGTGATAAACCTCGTGACAGAAGGTGCACTCCTTCTGGTGCCGGTGGCCCTCGGCCTTCAGCCGGTTGAAGACCGCGATGTGGCACTGGGCGCACTGCTGCATGGTCAGGGGCGTGACGTTCTGGTCATAGAGCGCCGGTCGGGGCGGGATGCTCTTGATCTTGTCGGTCAGGGCGACCTTGGTCTCGGCGTGGGGGGTGACGCTGGTGGCGGGCTGAGGCTGGGGCTGGGGCTGGCTGGTCTTGTCGGCCGGCTCGGCCTTGCCCCCCTTGGCGTGGGCGTTGGCGCCGATGGCGATCATGGCCCCGAGCAGCAGGCAACAGACTCCCAGATAACGACGTAATCCTTGTGCTGTCTTTCTCATTTTTCTCCCTCGTGGTTGGATAACTGTTGAAAAATCCGTCGTAAACGCCGTCTCTTCCGGGCCGCAGCCCGCCCGGAAGTTCGACATGTCCGACGATATACCTATCTTGGCCAGCAATTTCAATTAGAAAACGAGATCATGCGGATCTTTGTGGCACTTTAGACAGTCGCTGTTAAAGGCCTTGAGCATCGAGGGGTCGTGGGGCTGCTGGTGGCAGTCCGTGCATTTGGGCACCGTCGGATGCTTGTCTTTGTGGCAGAAGGCGCACTTGAAGGCGCCGTGTTTCGCCTTGCTTTTGGAGAGGAGGGCGAACTCGTCCTTGTGGCAGCTCCCGCAGTACTGGTTGGGGATGTCGTCGGCGTAGTGGATGTTGAGCGGACTGTGCGGCTTATGGCAGCGCAGGCAGTCCTTGAAGACCATGAAGGCGGCGTGGGGTTGGTGGCACTCCAGGCACTTCTTGATCCGTTTGTGCTTCTTGGGGTGGCAGAAGGTGCAGTTCTTGGTGGCATGTTTGCTGGGAAATTTCTTAAATTCCTCACCCTTTTCCGGGTGGCAGGTCTTGCATCCGGCGCTGACCTGGGGGGTGTCGTCCACCGTCACGTCCAGGGGGGTGTGCGGGTTACGGTGGCAGCCCAGGCAGTTAGGGAGCTTGAAGTGCTCCTGGCTGTTTTTGTTGTGACACCTGGAACACTTGGGTATGACGTTGGTTCCCTGGGGCGGGTGTTCCAGGTGGCACTCCCGGCAGGTTAGCCGGGTTTTGTGCTTGCCCCCGGCCCTGGCGATGTCCGCCGGCTCGCTTTCATGGCACTTCACGCAGTCCGAGTTCTGCAACTCGTCCTTCATGATCGCCTGCTTTAAGGCCCGCTCCTCCGCGCCTAGCTCCTTATCGCTGAGCTTGGAGAGATCCACGTTGTCCAAGCCGCTCTGCTTGGACGGCGTGCAGCCATAGATGCACGCCACGATGCCTATCGCCACCACCACCGGGAACAAGGCGATGACGATGCCCCGGAGGCCGCCTTTCGCAAGTCGCCCGCCGGGCGTCATGTATGCTATCGGGTCGTTCCGGTGGCGCATGTCGTTGAAGGCGGACGCGACGGCCAGGGGCGGTGCCGGGCGCTGGCCCCTCGCTTGTGAATGGGGATTCAATTTTGTCTAACACACCTGCACGGCTATCGCAAGCGAAAAAACTTGCGGCTATGGCCTGCCTCGGTTAGGGCCGCGGGCGGCGGTTGGCGCCCCTTTCAGCGGGAGGACAGCAGTCGTTCCACGGTCTGGGAAAAGTCGTTGAAGTCCAGGGGCTTGCGCAGGAAATTGATTCCCTCGCGGTTTAGAAAATCGTCGCCCATGACGTTGACGGTGTTGCCGCTGATGAACAGCACCGGGATGGTGGGGTTGTTGGCCTTAATTACCTCGTACACCTCCTTGCCGTTGCGTTGCGGCATGATGACGTCAAGGATGATGAGGTCCAGACGCTGCTGCTGGTCCAGGAAGAGACGGATCGCCTGTTTGCCGTTTTCGGCGCTCAGCACCTGATGGCCCATCCGTTCCAGATTGATCTGGATCGCCTTGCGGATTAGCTCGTCGTCATCGGCCAGCAGGATGGTCTTGAGCCGGGGCGGGGCCGGGGGCAGTCCCGCCAGGGGATGCGGGGGGCGGGGGCGATCCGTCTCCTCCGGGGCTGGCGGTGCGGGCTGGCTGGCGGGGTGCTCGGCGGGATCGGGGGTGCCTTGGAATGGCCGGCCAGTGGTCTTGAAGTAGATGGAGAAGGTGGCGCCTTGGTTCTCGGCGCTGATCACCTCCAGGAAGCCCTGGTGCTGTTTGACGATGTTGAAGATGATCGACAGGCCGAGACCGGTGCCCTTGGCCGAACTCTTGGTGGTGAAGAACGGCTCGCAGATCTTGGCGATGTTGGCGGGTTTGATTCCGTGCCCGGTGTCGGACACGGACAGGATCATGTAGCGTCCGGCGGGGATCACCTCTAGGCTGCCGGTCAGGTCTTGGCTTAGGGTTATGGCCTGGCTGCGGATGGTGATGGTGCCGCCGCCCGGCATGGCGTCCCGGGCGTTGGTGCAGAGGTTGATCAGCACCTGTTCGAGCTGGTGGGGATCGGCGGTGATCTCCAGGTCTTGCTCGTCCAAGAGGAACTGGTAGTGGAAGGACTCGTCCACCAGACTCCTCAGGATATCGGAGATGTTGGTGATTACCTTACCCAGACTGGTCTTCTCGGTCTCGATGGCCTGTCTTTTGCCGAACGACAGCAGATTCGAGGTCAGGTTCTTGCCCAGCTTGGTGGCGATGTTGATGTACTTTATGTAGTCGCTGGCCGTCTTGCTGCCCTTGACCTCCTCTTTGAGGAGGTGGGCGAAGGTGGTGATCGAGCCTAAGACGTTGTTGAAGTCGTGGGCGATACCGCCGGCGAATTGTCCCAGGTACTCTAATTGCCGGGAGCGGGCCAACTGCTCCTCTAGGTGTTTCTGCTCGGTGATGTCGGTGCTGCTGCCCCGCCAGCCCAGATGCTCGCCATCGACTAGGATGGGGATCATGGTGTTGGTGAACCAGCGGATCTGCCCGTCCTTGGTGATGATCCGGAAGGGGGGGCTGGAGGAACGTGCGCGGGCCGTGTCCTGTCCCGTGGGGGGGGTGAAGGCGGCCCGGTCCTCGGGATGGACGATCGTGGCCAGCAGGTGGGGGGCGAGGATGAACTCCTCCCGGCTGTAGCCGGTTAGCCGTTGGCAGGAGGGGGAGATGAAGATCAGGGAGTTGTCTTGGCCCAGCCAGTACTCGAAGTTGTAGGCAAATTCGGAGACGATGCGGAACTTCTTTTCGCTTTCGATGATGGCGTCCCGCGAGCGACTAAAGGCGCGGGAAAACCTGACGATCGCCAGACAGCCCAGGAGCCAGAGCAGCAGGTGGGTGATGACGATGATCCGTTCGGTCTTGACCGCCGTCTGGTAGTAGGGGGTGAGCGGCACCGCCACGCTCATCCCCCCCTGGACGTTGCCGACCTTGAAGTTGTCGCCGTGGCAGCTGATGCAGCCCCGGTCCACCACGTAGGGCATGAGCAGGCGCAGATAGGGGGCGTGGTTGATGGTGGCGACGTCACTCACTTTTTGGGCCTGGCCAGACTCAAGCAGCTTGAGACTGGCCTCCTCCCAGGCGTCCGGCTGGTCGTAGGGGTCGATGGTGTTTTTGTAGTCCAGGCTTACGGTGTGGCTGATGGCCGCCAGGGCGGGGGCCTGGTTGTGCAGCACCTCGTAAGCCTGGCGGGTGACCTGGGAGGGGTCGATGATCGCGAACACCTCGCTGCCGCTTTCGATGTTGTAGAGATAGTGCGGGTTGCCCTTGTTTTTCTCGTTGAGCTTGGTATATATCCCTCCATGCATGGTGCTCCACTTCCGGTAGGCGATGTTCAAGCGAAAGATGGTGTGGGCCTCGATCTCGGCCTTGGAGATGGTATCCTCGTGGGCCTGGAAGAGGTTGGAACCCACCGAGATGCTGATCAGGGTGCTCCAGCCCACCAGCAGGCTGATGAGGTAGTTGCGGGCTAGAAACGCACGGATGGCTTGGGAGACGGGCATACGGGGCCAGAGGTTGTCGGTTTAAGGAGGCTAGACTTGATGGTCTCGCAAAAAGGTAGCCGATGGCTAAGCAAAAGGGCCGATATACAAGGCGCGGTGTGTGTTTGGCGAGTGAGGCCATACAGATGGTATGCCGAACGAGCCAAACCGCCACGCGCCGCAGTAGATCGGTCTTTTTGCGACGCCATCAGACTTCGATACCCCGCCCGAAGGGGCTTGTCAAGCGGAAGACAGAGAACTTAAAGAAAGAAGGGAATGCAGGTTGATTCCTGAATCTTGCAACTTGCCAGGGGAGCC
>JAJYJA010000237.1 GCA_021789795.1 Deltaproteobacteria bacterium
AAAATAGCCCTCCCGGTAACCAGGCAACTCCTCCACCGCGCCGCCCTCCTCCAGCCACAGGGCCTCCGGCAGATAGCGCCCCCAGCGCCACGGTATCTGGCGGCTGGAAAGCAGCTCGGCGTAGTCGGCGGGCGAGATCCTCGCGGTGTTGATCCGCAGGCAGAGCCCGGCGGGGGACTGATTGCTCTGGCAGATGCGAGTCAAGCCCTCCTCCCCGTAGCGTTCCCGCCAGCGGTCGATAAGCCAGGCCGGGTGGTTATAGCGCGCCTCCGGCGGGGCCTGGCCGACCGCCAAGTCCATAAGCTCCCGGCCCCGGCGGGCCACGTTGCGCAGCACCCCATTCACGAACCCAGCCAGCCAGCGGGGCTGCCTTAACTGCTTTACCGCCTCCACCGTGGCGTGGATGGCGGCGGCCGCTGGCACCCGGTCGAGGAAGAGAAGCTGATAGGCGCCCAGCCGCAGGGCCTGCAGGATCTCGGGCCGCAGGCGGGGCAGAGGGGTGGTGGAGAGGGCGGCAAGCAACCAGTCGATCAGCCCGCGCTGGCGCAAGACGCCCAGGAGCATGGCCCGGGCCAGGTTGCGGTCGCGGGGGGCAAGACCAGAAAGCCCGGCGGCGAGCAGGCCGTCCAGCGGTTCCTCGCCCCCCTGCCACTGGCAGAGAACCTCGATGGCCGCCGCGCGCGGACAGCGGGCAATCCGGGGGCTCAAGGCAAGGCCACCACGGTCGCGCCGCGTCCGGTGACCCCCTCGCGGCGGTAGGAAAAGTAGCCGGTCTGGCAGCGGGTGCAGATCCCCGCCACCCTGATCCCTGCGGCCGGCACCCCGGCCTGCATAAGCTGCATCCGGCTGATGGCCCAAAAATCAAAATGAGCCGGGCGACTCTGGTAGGGATGAAAGGAGGCGGGCAAGGTGTCCTGATAGGGGATAAATTCGGCGCAACACGGCCCCAGGGAGGGGCTGATCGCGGCCCGCAGCCGGGCGGCCTCGGCCCCGAACTCCTCCCGCAGCCGGCGGACAACGGCCCCGATGATGCCGGCCACGCTGCCACGCCAGCCGACATGGACGTTGGCCACCACCCGGCGTACCGGCTCGAAGATGACCACCGCCTGGCAGTCGGCCTGCTGGATCATCAGGCCTAGCCCCGGCTGGTCGGTGATCAGGGCGTCGTAGCCGTCGTGCTCGGCGTCCGCCGCCAGCGGCGCGGAAAGGCAAAGGATCCGGTCGCCGTGCACCTGGCGGGCCGAGACCAGCACCGTCAGACCCAGGTGCTCCCGGATGCGGCGGCGGTTTTCCGCCACCCGCCCCGGCTCGTCGCCCACCCCCAGTCCCACGTTCAAGGAGTCGTAAGGCGGCGGGCTCACCCCGCCCTGACGGCCAAAAAAGCCGCCCTCCAGGCCCGGCCCGAGATCAAGCGGCAAGCAGTGGATGGCGTGGTTAGGCATCGCGTCTCCTCTCGCCCGCCAGTCACGGCGGGCGGCCCTGGCCTGGCGGACAAAAAAAATGGGCGGACAGGATAACTCCCGTCCGCCCCACTTCATACAATCGACCGGGGCAAGTTGCAAGCCCAGGTTTTTCTTAGAACCAGGCCTCGATGGTCATGTAGACCTGATCCATCTTGTCCACCGGGGTGTAGAACTGGGCGGCAAGCGGGTCGCTGGCCAGATCGGAGATCTTCAGCGGCTCGCCTAGCCAGAAGCCGCTACCGGTGTACTCGTACTGATAGTGCTGGTAGCCCAGGCGCATGAAGGCCTTGCCGAAGCGGGAGACCGCCTCGCCCACCGGCAGGTTCCAGATGCCGTAGGCCTCGATGACGTGGCCGCGGGTGGCGAGCTTGGAGGCGTAGAGGTCGTCGTTGCCGGGGGTGAAGGAGATCCAGTTCTTGGTGCCGTAGTTGTACTCCAGGCCGACCTTGAAGGGCTTATCCGGGAAGTCGTAACGGACGCCGGTATAGACCGAGAAGCCATCCTTGTCGGTCGGCTCTTGCCACCAGGAGCCGAGCAGGCTGGTGCCCATCTCGTCCATTCCCGAGGCCTTGGTGTGCGACCAGCCTCCGGTCAGGAAGTAGTTCAAATTGTTAATCTTATCGGTATATACCGCATCGGTGTGGTAGATGTTGCCCAGGTTGACGCGGTCGAGGGTGTTGTTTTGGTTGGCCAAGGTCGGGTTGTAGGCATAGTAAGTAGACCCAGGATGATTCTGTGTCCACTCCCAGGCCGCGAACTCCAGGGGATTGACAAAGGTCACCCCGCCGGGGACGTTGAACATGTTGAAGGCCCCGAAGGACTCGATGTTCAGGTAGCGATGGCCCTTGTTGTAAACATCCCAGCTTAGCCCGGCGAAATCCACATCCTCCAGGCTGTGCTGCTGGTCGGTCTGGGGCCCGGCCTCGAAGCCGCGGCCGTAGCATAGCCGCACCCGGCCCGGGAAGTCGTCGATCCCGAACAGGGAACGGTAGGCGTAGCCGATAGAGAGCCCGTCGAAGGGGTAGTCCATATAGGCCACCGGGGTGGCCAGCCGCTCGTCAACCCCCATGCGGAACTGGGTGGGCGGGCCGTCGGTGGTGGGCCGCCGACCGATGGAGAACCAGAAGGGGGAGCCGCCGATGCTGTTCCAGTTCATGAAGGCCCGGTCCACCCGCAGGGCATTATCGGTGGGCACCCGGGTGGAGTTGCCGTCAAAGGAGAGGGAGTTGAGCAAAAACGGCCCCCCGCCGTTGCCGTCGTTGAACTGGGAGTCAACCGGGTTGTTCTCCATGCCCCAGGACTTGTACATCGCCAGCCGGCCCTTGAACTCCACGTCCTCGGTGGCCTTGACCCGCATGTTGACCCGCAGGCGGTTGGTCCACATGGTGTCGTTCTTGAAGTCGGTGGCAGCAAGAGGATTA
>JAJYJA010000054.1:0-5423 GCA_021789795.1 Deltaproteobacteria bacterium
TACAAGGAGCGGGGTGTGTTTGGCGAGTGAGGCCATACAGATGGTATGCCGAACGAGCCAAACCGCCACGCGCCGCAGTAGATCGGTCTTTTTGCGACGCCATCAATACTAGTCGTCGGAGAGCCCGAGCAGATAGGCCTCGACGCTGGCCGAGAGTGACTCCAGTTGGTAGCCGCCCTCGAGGATCGACACCACCCGGCCGTCGCAGGCCTGGCCCCAGCGTTTGGTCATCATTCCCAGCCGACCGTATAACCCGGTGGAGTAGAGCAGGCCGGACATGTCGTCGGCGGCGTGGCCGTCGAAACCCGCCGCCACCAACAGGGCCTGGGGCTTAAAGGCGGCCAGGGCCGGGGACACCAGGCACTCCAGGGCCTCCAGGGCCTCCCGGTCGCCCGCCCCCGGCGGCAGGGGGATGTTGAGCGTCAGGCCTTGGGCCGGGCCTTGGCCGTTCTCCTCGGCGAAGCCGGTGCCGGGGAAACTGAAGGTCGGGTGTTCGTGGAGACTGATGTAGAACACCTCGGGGTCGTTTAGAAAGATGTTCTGGATGCCGTTGCCGTGGTGGGCGTCCCAGTCGAGGATCAGGATTCGCCGCCGACCGTAGGCCGACTGCCAGTGGCGGGCGGCGATGGCCACGTTGTTTAGCAAGCAGAAGCCCAAGGCCCGGTCCGATTCCGCGTGGTGTCCAGGGGGGCGGTTCAGGCTGAAGGCCACCCCGGTCTCGCCTCTCTCCAGGAGGTCGATGGCGGCGATCCCGCCCCCGGCGGCGAGCAGGGCCACCTCGAAGGAGTCGTAGCCGATCTGGTTGTCGGGGTGGTCGATGGCGGTAAGCCCCATCAGGCAACTCTCCTCCAGCCGGAAGAGGTAGGACTCGTCGTGTACCGCCAGGCACTGGGCCCGGCTGGCGGGCGCCGGCTCGTGCGCCAGGAGCCGGTCCTTGAGCGGCCCGCTGCTAAGGCGCTGACGGATGGCCTCGACCCGGCTGGGGTTTTCGGGGTGCTGACCGCCGGTATCGTGCTCCTGGTAGCGGGGATGATCCACGAGCAGACAGGGAAGGGGCATGGATGCGTTTGGGGGTTGAGACACGGCCGTCAGGGGGACATCTTTAATCTACGGGAGCCGTGCCCCGGTTGTCAAGCCGGGAAAAGGCCCCGGCCAGGGCCCCTTGCCCCGTAAACCTCGCTCTTCCCCCTTGCCTGGCGCTAACCTGCAACCGGCGGCCCGGAGGTGAAAAAATCGCCGCCATTTTATTGATTGACAATACCAGGAAGGTATGTGAATAGATAAGCGTTTACCTTAGGAAAAGGGGCGCCTACAATGGGTACCGATCAGAGCCGATCCGAAACCTTCCTGCTTGGCCAGGCCGAGGACTGGAGCCGCACCTTCGACGCCATCACCGATTTCGTGGCGGTGATCGACGCCCAATTCCACATCCGTCGGGTCAACCGCAGCATGGCCGCCTTTCTGGGGATGAGCCCCGAGGCGCTGGTCGGCAGGCGCTGCTTCGAGGTCATGCACCAGCGGGAGTGCCCCTGGCCGTCCTGCCCCCACTTCGAGATGCTGAACCGGGGCGAGGCGGTAACCCTGGAGGTGATGGACCCCCATATCGGGGTGCCGCTCCTGGTCACCGCCTCCCCGATCTTAGGCGACGACGGCGAGCTTCTGGGTTCGATCCACGTGGCCAGGGATATTTCGCTCGCCAAGCAGGCCGAGCGGGACATCCAGCGGATCAACCAGGAACTAAACGCCCTGCACCACTTAAGCCGCCGGGCCTTGGAGAGCCTGACCATCGCCGAGGTGAGCGACCTGGTGCTGGAGACGATCATGACCGTGCTCGCCCCGGATCAGGCCTTTATCTACCTGGCCGAGGGCGGGGAGCTGGTCTGCCAGGGGGTGCGGCCCGTCGGGCATTTTGCCCTGCCGGAGCGGAAGAAGATCGGGGTCTGCCTCTGCGGCCTGGCGGCGAGCGAGCGGCGGCCCCTCTACTCGCCCGACATCTTTTCCGATGCCCGCTGCACCCTGACCGAGTGCAAGCAGGCCGGGGTGCGCGCCTTCGCCGCCCTGCCGCTGGCGGCGGGCGAGGAGCTGATCGGCGTCCTGGGACTGGCCTCCAGGCACGAGCGGCACTTTGCGGAGCAGGGCCGCTTTCTGGAGACCTTGGCGGCCACCGTGGCCTTGGCGATCAAGAAGGCCCTGGTGTTCGTGGATCTGGAGCGGAAGGCCCGGGAGCAGGAGGCCCTGGCCAACGCCCGCAACCAGGAGCTTATGGCCCGCAACCGGGAACTGGAGCGGATGAACGACATCTTCATCGACCGGGAATTCAGGATCAAGGCCCTGCGGGACGAGATCAGCCGCATGAAGGGAGCTGGCCTCGAGGCGGGGCCGGCCACCGGCAAGGCCTGATTCCCGTCCGTCATGCCCGCCCCGACCATTTCGTCCGCAATCCCGATCCGCCGGGCTCTGGCCCTGGTCTTGACCTTCTGGACCCTGCTGATCGCGGGCTCGCTTTTCTGGAACCTGTGGGCCGAGCAGCGGGCCATGCTCCATCAGGTGGCCATCGAGGCCGAGGCCAACTTCGAAAAGGACGTGGCCTTCAGGCGCTGGGCCGCCCAGCAGGGCGGGGTCTATGTGCCGGTGAGCAGTCAAGTTAAGCCCAACCCCTACCTGGCCAAATTGCCGGAGCGCGACCTGACCACCTCCTCCGGACGCCGCCTGACCCTGGTCAACCCGGCCTACATGACCCGCCAGGTGTACGAGCTGGCCGCCCGCCAGTACGGCATTCGCGGCCATATCACCAGCTCCAAACCGATCCGCCCCGAGAACCGGCCCGACCGCTGGGAGTCCCAGGCCTTGGCCGCCTTCAGCCGGGGGGAGAAGTCGTGCTCGACACTCTCTCGGATCGACGGCCAGCCCTTTTTCCGCTTCATGCGGCCCTTTAAGGTGGAGCAGGACTGCCTGGGCTGCCACGACTCTCAGGGCTACCGGGTGGGCGATGTGGCGGGAGGTGTCTCGATTTCGATACCCATGGCCCCGTATTATGCGGTGCGGCGGGCGCAGTTTTTGACCATGGGGGCCTGGCATTTTTTGATCTACCTCACCGGTTGCGGCTTGCTCTTATGGGCCGGGGCGATTATCCGGCGGCGCTTGCTGGATAACGAGCATGCCCGCCGGGGCCTGGATCTGGACCGCCAGCGTTTTGAGGCGTTGTTTGCCATCGCCCGGAGGAGGGGCGGCCCGGAGCGGGAACTGATCGACTTCGCGCTCGCCGAGAGCGTCCGGCTGTCAAGCAGCGAGCTGGGCTATTTCCACTTCTACCACCCGGACAGCCAGGAGATCGAGCTCTACGCCTGGAATGCGGCGGCCCGGCGGGACTGCGGCCTGACCCCGGCCGAGATCAAGACCCGTTATCCGCTCGCCGAGACCGGGGTGTGGACCGACTGTATCCGGGGTTTAACGCCGGTGATTCACAACGACCTCCAAACCCTCCCCGCCCGCCAGGGTTGTCCTGCGGGACACGTGGCCGTCTTCCGCCACCTGGGGATCCCCATCCTGGAGCAGGGGCAGGCGAGGGCGGTGCTGGGGGTGGCCAACAAGCCCGGCCCTTACACCGAGGACGACATCTTGCAGTTGAATCTGTTCGCCGCCACCCTCTGGGAGCTGCTCAAGGCCCGGCGGGTGGAGGAGGAACTGCAAGGCGAGCGGCAGCGGCTGGCCCTGTTTAGGGAGCTGATGGAGCAGTCGAACGACGCGGTGTTCATCGCCGACCCGGAAACGGGCCGGATCCTGGATGTTAACCTTCAGGCCTGCCGTTCCCTGGGCTACGATCGGGAGACGCTGCTAGGGCTTACGGTGATGGATGTGGATCCCCAAGTCACGGAGGTGGCGGTCTGGCAACAGCGCAGTCAGGCCCTGCGCGACAAGCCAAACGCCATAGTGGTCAGCGAACACCGCCGCCGGGACGGGGAGCTTTTCCCGGTGGAGATCTACGCCAGTTACCTGACCCACGGGGGGAGGGGCTACGTCCTGGGCACCGTCCGCGACATCAGCGACCGGCGGCGGGCGGCGGAGGAGCTGAAACGCTATCAGACCGATCTCGAGGGCATGGTCGCCGAGCGCACCGCCGCGCTTAACGACAAGACCCTGGCCCTGGAGCGGAGCCAGGAGGCCCTGCTCTACCTGCTTGAAGACGTGAACGACAGTCAGAGGGATTTGCAGGCGGCCAACCAGCGGCTGACCGAGCTTGACCGTTTGAAATCCATGTTCATCGCCTCGATGAGCCACGAGCTGCGTACCCCCTTAAACAGCATCATCGGCTTCTCCACCATCCTGTTAAACGAGTGGTCCGGGCCCTTGAACCCGGAGCAGAAGACCAACCAGGCCATCGTTTTGAAGAACGGCCAGCACCTCCTGGCCCTAATCAACGACGTGATCGACCTGTCGAAGGTGGAGGCGGGGATGATCGAGTCGAGCCGGGAGGAGTTTGACCTGGACGGGCTGATCAAGGAGGCGGCGGACGGGTTAAGGGCGGAGATCGGGCGCAAGGGCCTGACCCTCGACGCCCCGGACTGCCGGATCACCCTGGTCAACGACCGGCGCCGGCTCTTGCAGTGCCTCATCAACCTGCTCGGCAACGCGGTCAAGTTCACCGACCGGGGCGGGATCACGGTTCAGGCCAGTCTGCTGGCCGGGGAGCGGGTGGCCATCGTGGTGCGCGACACCGGGATCGGCATCCGGGAGGAGGATCAGGCCCGGCTCTTTGCCCCCTTCACCCGGCTCGACTCCAATAACAGCAAGTATCCTGGCACTGGCCTGGGATTGTATCTGAGCCGCAAGCTGGCCTTGGAGGTGCTGGGAGGAGAAATCACCGTTCGCAGCCTGCCTGGAGAGGGCAGCGTCTTCACCATCACCATCCCCCAGCGGAGGCGGACATGAACCCCCGAGCCTTGGTAATCGAAGATAACCCCGACAACCTGCGCCTCATCGCCTACGCCCTTAACCGCTCGGGCTACGAGGTGCTGAGCGCCGCAAGCGGCGAGCAGGGGGTGGAGCTGGCCATCCGGGAGCGGCCCAGCTTCATCGTCATGGACATCATGCTGCCTGGCATCGACGGCATCGAGGCCACCCGCCGCATCCGGGGCGCGGGCCTGAACTACCCGGTGCCGATCATCGCCATGACCTCCTACGCCCTGCGCGGCGACCGGGAGCGGATAATGGCCGCCGGCTGTAACGGCTATCTCGAAAAACCCATCAATCCGCTGCAGGTGGTGGCGGAGATCATGGAGATCGTGCGGGCGATCCCCGATTGATGGCGTCGCAAAAAGACCGATCTACTGCGTTGCGTGGCGGTTTGGCTCGTTCGGCATACCATCTGTATGGCCTCACTCGCCAAACACACCCCGCGCCTTGTATATCGGCCCTTTTGCTTA
>JAJYJA010000054.1:5433-14245 GCA_021789795.1 Deltaproteobacteria bacterium
CCTTTTTGCGAGATCATCCCCGATTGGAGCCAAGAATGAAGATTCTGATTGTTGACGACCGTGAGGAGGATCGCGTCCTGATGCGCTACGCCCTGGAACGCCAGGGCTGGCGGATAAGCGAGGCCGCCGACGGCGCTGAGGCCCTTGAGCTGCTCAGGCGCGATCCGCCCGACCTGGTAATCTCCGACGCCCTGATGCCCAAGCTGGACGGCTTCGGCCTGTTGCGGGCCATGAAGCAGGAGCCGGGGCTGGCCGCCACCCCCTTGGCCTTCTACACCGCCACCTACACCGAGGAGAATGAATATGAGCTGGCCATGTCCCTGGGGGCCGTGGCCTTTCTGACCAAGCCCCTGCCGCCGGACGAACTGGCGAGGCGGGTCGCCGCCATCGTCGCCAATCTCCCCAAGCCGGGCGCCGGGCCGGGGGCGGTGCCGGTCTCCGAGTCCGAGCGGCTCTTGGAGCGCTACTCCAACATGGTGGCCACCAAGCTGGAGGAGAAGGTGCGGGAGCTGGAGCTGGCCAAGGAGACCTGGGAGAAAACCTTCAACGCCCTGCGGGACGTGGTCACCGTCCAGGACAAGGATATGCGTATCCTGCGCGCCAACCAGGCGGCGGCCTGCTGTGCCGGCCAGGAGGCGGCGGGGGCGCTGATCGGCAGGACCTGCCACGAGGCCTTCCGGGGCAACCGTGAGCCCTGCCCGGACTGTCCGCTGCTGCTCACCGTCCAGGACGGCCAGAGCCACTCGGGCGTCATCACCAACGGCGGTACCGACAAGACCTTTCACGTCACCTCGACCCCGGTGCTCGACCCGGCGGGCCAGGTCGAGTACCTTATCCACGTGGCCCGGGACATCACCGATGAGCGCCGACTGGAGGAGGAGCTGCGCCAGGCCCATAAGATGGAGGCCATCGGCACCCTGGCCGGCGGCATCGCCCACGACTTCAACAATATCCTGGCCGCCATCCTGGGCTACGCCGAACTGGCCCAGCACAAGCTCTTGGCCGGCCAGGACCCGGACGACTACTTAAAGGAGGTGATCACCGCCGGGCTCAGGGCCAAGGAGCTGGTGCGCCAGATCCTCACCTTCAGCCGCAAGGGCGGCCAGACGGTGGGGCCGATGACCCCCTATCCCCTGGTCAAGGAGGCGCTCAAGTTCCTGCGCTCCTCCCTGCCGTCCACGGTGGTGATCCAGGAGGACATCGATCCCAAGAGCGGGGCGCTGCTGGCCGACCCCACCAAGCTCCACCAGGTGGTGGTCAACCTCTGCACCAACGCCTTTCAGGCGATGGCTGAGGAGAAGGGCGTCCTCTCGATCAGCTTGAAGCGCCGGGAGTGGCGCGAGCTGGATACAGCGCTTAGGGCGATGCTCGCCGCCGGCCCCTATCTGGAGCTGGTCGTCCGCGACGACGGGGTGGGCATCCGGCCCGAGGACCTGCCCCACATCTTCGAGCCCTACTTCACCACCAAGGAGACCGGCAAGGGCACTGGCCTGGGTCTGGCGGTGGCGCACGGCATCGTTTACGAGATGGGGGGGATGATCCGGGTGGAGAGCGAGCCGGGCCAGGGCGCCGCCTTTCTCGTCTATCTGCCGGCCCTGCCGCTGAAGGAGGAGAACGCCGGCGCCCCCTTCACCGCCCAGGCCCGCCTGCTGCCGGGCACGGAACGGGTACTGGTGGTGGACGACGACCCGGCCTTAACCGCCATGCTGGGCGGGATGCTGGAGCGTCTGGGCTACCGGGTGACGGCCTTCAACGCCAGCGATCAGGCCCTGGCCGCCTTCACCCAGGCCCCGGACGACTTCGATCTGTTAGTCAGTGATCAGACCATGCCGCAGATGACCGGCGCCGAGCTGGTACAGGCGATTCACCTCCTGCGGCCCGAACTGCCGGTCATCATCTGCACCGGCTTCAGCGCCGTGCTCTCCGAGGACCGGGCCAAGGAGCTGAGGATCAGCCGCTACCTGCAAAAACCGGTGGGCTTGCAGGAGTTGACCAGGGCGATGCGCGAGGCCTTGGAGGAGAAGGGCCGGGCCCAGGGTTAAGCTGGCCGGGGACGGTCATTTAGGTGGCGAAGCCTGGGGCGCTCTGGTAAGTAGGGTCCGACGGCTCGTGACAACTAGGCCCTGGTGTTTTTTTATCCCCGCAAGGAGGCGGCCATGAAAGACATTCCCATCCGGGACCGGATCATCCTGGCCCTTGACGTTTCCACCCCGGAGCTGGCCCGGGAGCTGGTGCGGCGCACCGAGTCCCGGCTTGGTTTCTACAAGGTGGGGCTCCAGCTCTTCATGGCCGACTGGTTCAACACCGTCGATTGGCTGGTGGCGCGGGGCCACAAGGTGATGGTCGATCTGAAGTTCTTCGACATCCCGGAGACCGTGCATCTGGCGGTAAGGCAGCTCCTGTCCCGCCGGGTGTCGCTGGCCACGGTGCACGGCAACGACGCCATCGTGGCCGCTGCCATGCGGGCGGTGCGGGATCGGGAGGCGGAGGAGTCGTTGAAGATCCTGGCCGTCACCGTCCTGACCAGCTTTGGCGAGGGCGACCTGCGGGCCCTGGGCATGACCGGGAGCATCGAGGAACTCGTCTATCTCCGGGCCAAGCGCGCCTTGGAGATGGGTTGCGACGGGGTCGTCTCCTCGGGGCTGGAGGCGGCGAGTTTACGGGCACAATTGGGGGAGCGGCTCCTGATCGTCACCCCTGGCATCCGGCCGGGCGCCAACCTGCCAGCCGACGACCAGACCCGGGTGATGAGCGCCGGAGCGGCCATCCGGGCGGGGGCGGATCAGGTGGTGGTGGGCCGGCCCATCGCCAAGGCGGAGGAGCCGCTGTTGGTGATCGACCAGATGCAGGCCGAGATCGCCGCCGCCTTGGCTGGGGGAGAAGTTTGATGGCGTCGCAAAAAGACCGATCTACTGCGTCCCCGTCCAACATCAGCGGGGATTGAACAGAATTGCGGGGCGGTTTGGCTCGTTCGGCATACCATATGTATTGCCTCACTCGCCAAACACACCCCGCGCCTTGTATATCGGCCCTTTTGCTTAGCCATCGGCTGCCTTTTGCGAGCCCATCAAGTTTGAAGGTTCAAGGGGCGTTTTTTTGGTGGTGTTTTCTTTTTTGCCTGTGATATGCTTAGGTACTGGTAAAGTTGACCACGCTTCGCCAGGCCTTGCTCAGTTTGGTCTGAACGCTTCGTTTGCCATTTTTAAATCCTGGGGTCTTAACATGCCCGCCCAGATAACCGCCGCGCAGGTGCTAATAGTCGAGGACGATCCCGAGGCCAGCCGGGTCATGGGGGAGGTGGTCCGCGCCTCGGGGCTGACGGCGCGGGTCTGCGGTTCGGCGGAGGCGGGCTGGGACGCCTTTGCGGCCGATCTCCCCTATCTGGTGGTGGTGGAGTGGCATCTGCCGGAGGCGGGCTGCCTGGCGCTGTGCCGGCGGATCAAGGCCAGTCCGGACGGCCCTTACCGCACCATCTTGGTGGTCGCCAACCACGATCCGCAGCACATCAGGCCCGAGGAGGCGCTCAAGGCCGGGGCCAGCTTCTGCATGAATCAAACCGTCTCGCACCCGACCTTCGGCGGCTGGCTGGAGATTGCCCGGCGGGGCATGGACGGTCTGATCGCCGGCGAATCGGCGGTGGCCAAGCTCGAACAGTACCGGCGGGAGATGGAGGACGTCAACGCCCAGCTTGAGGAGTCCATCGAGCGGGCCAATCAGATGGCCATGGAGGCGGAACGGGCCTACATCGAGATCAACCAGATATTTAAGACCGTGGCCGGGGGCATAGCCCTAATCAACAACGACTGCGAGGTGCTCCGCCACAACGAGACCTTCCGGCTCATGGCCGGGGTCTCGGCCAGCGAGGCCAAGAGCAGGAAGTGCCACCAGGTCTTTCACTCCTCCCTCTGCGATACCCCGGACTGTCCCCTGACCAAGATCAAGAACGGCGCCAAGCGGGTGGAGAGCCAGATCGAAAAGTCCGGCCCCGGCGGCGAGACGATCTACTACCACATCGTCTCCACCCCCTTCCGCGGCCTGGCGGGCGAGCTGTTGGGCATGGTGGAGCACATCTCCGACATCACCACCCGGGTGCTGGTGGAGAACGCCCTGAAGGAGAGCGAGGCCCGCTACAAGGAACTGAGCATCGTCGATGAGCTGACCGGCCTGTTCAACAAGCGTCACTTCAACGAGATCCTGCGCTACGAGAGCGACCGCACCCGGCGCTATAAGCATCCGCCCCTGTCGCTCGTCATCATGGACATCGACAACTTCAAGCACTACAACGACACCTACGGCCACGCCGAGGGCGACAAGGTACTGGCGGCGATCGGGCAGATCATCACCCAGAGCATCAGAAACGTGGACTCCGGCAACCGTTACGGCGGCGAGGAGTTCACCGTCATCCTGCCCGCCACCCCGGGCCGGGACGCCACGGTGGTGGCGGAACGCATCCGGACCAACTTCGAGGCCTATGACTTTTATCCCCGTCCGGGCGAGAAGGTCAACAAGACCATCAGCTTGGGGGTTACCGAATTTAGGCCTGACGACACCTTGGAGAGCTTAATCAAGCGGGCGGACGCCAACCTCTACCGGGCAAAATCATCAGGCAAAAACTGCTATTTCCTGGATTGAACCAAGGAGACACGCCGTGAGACAACTGTCAGAGCTTAAGGTCGCCAACCGTCGCGTTTTGGTGCGGGTGGACTTCAACGTGCCGCTAAACGAGGCGGGCCAGATCACCGACGATACCCGGATCAAGGCGGTGCTGCCCACCATCCGCCACCTGATCGCCCAGGGCGCCAAGACCGTGCTCTGCTCCCACTGCGGCCGGCCCAAGGGCCAGCGGCAGCCGAAATTCAGCCTGGCGCCGATGGCCGTTCGCCTGGGAGAACTGCTGGGGCAGCCGGTGGTCATGGCCCCCGATTGCCAGGGCCCGGAGCCGATGGCCTTGGCTGCGGCCTTGCAGCCAGGACAGGTGCTGCTGCTGGAAAATCTGCGCTTCCATCCCGAGGAGCAGCAGAACGACCCCGCCTTTGCCCAGGCCCTGGCCGCCTTTGGCGACTGCTACGTCAACGACGCCTTCGCCGTCTCCCACCGGGCCGACGCCTCGGTGGAGGGCGTGACTCGCTACTTCGCCGACAAGGCGGCGGGCCTGCTACTCTACCGGGAGATCGATTTCTTCCACCAGGCGGTGACCAACCCCTCCCGACCGCTGGTCGCCATTTTGGGCGGGGCCAAGGTGTCGAGCAAGCTCTCCGCCATTCGCAACCTGCTGGATCGGGTGGAGGTGATGCTCATCGGCGGGGCGATGGCCAACACCTTTCTGAAGGCCCAGGGCCACGCCGTGGGCGCCTCCCTGGTGGAGGACGACCTCTTGGCCACCGCCCGCGAGTTGCTGGCCCGGGCGGCAGAAAAGGGGGTGAAGGTCCACCTGCCGGTCGATTTCGTGATCGCCGACGCCTTCGCGGCCACCGCCAACACCCGCGCCGTGGCCCTTAATCAGGTGCCGGACGGTTGGATGATCTTAGACATTGGCCCGGACACCGCCAGGCGCTTCGCCCAGGCCTTGGCCGGGGTCAAGACCATCGTCTGGAACGGGCCGATGGGGGCCTTCGAGATGCCGCCCTTTGCCGCTGGTTCCCTGGCCCTGGTGAAGGCGGTGGCCGCCAGCCCGGCTTTGTCCATCGTGGGTGGCGGCGACACCAACGCCTTAATCAATCAGGCCGGGGCCGGAGACAAGGTGTCCTACATGTCCACCGGCGGCGGTGCCTTCCTGGAGCTGATGGAGGGCAAGCAACTGCCAGGGGTGGTGGCCTTGGGGTAAGCGGATGACGGCCGGTTGGCAAGGGGTTTGCTGAAATTTATGACGGCTTAAACCGTCAGTTGTTTGCCGTAAGGCAAGGAAAATAAGGAGATTGCCGCCATGCCGCCACGCACCTTGATCGCGGGCAACTGGAAGATGAATCTAACCCTGCCCGAGTCGCGGCATTTGGCCCAGGAGGTGCTCAAGGTCGCGGCGGGGGCCGGGCCGGAGGTGATGATCGCCCCGCCCTTCACCGCCCTGACGGTGGTGGCCGAAGTCCTGGCCGGCAGCGAGGTAAGCTTGGGGGCGCAGAACTGCTGCTGGGCCAGCCAGGGCGCCTTCACCGGCGAGATCTCGCCCCTGATGCTCAGGGAACTGGGCTGCGCCATGGTCATCCTGGGCCACTCCGAACGTCGCCATGTCTTTGGCGAGGACAACGCCATGATCAACCGGCGGCTCAAGGGGGCGCTGGCCGCCGGGCTGCGGCCGGTGTTATGCGTCGGCGAGACCCTGGAGGAACGCCAGGCGGGCCGCGCCAACCCGGTGCTTAAATCCCAGCTCGAGGAGGGGTTGGACGCGATTCCCATCGGCGCCGGACTGATCGTGGCCTACGAGCCGGTGTGGGCCATCGGCACCGGCCAGACCGCCACCCCTGGTCAGGCCCAGGAGGCGCACGCCTTTATCCGGGAAACCCTGGCCGGGATGAGCCAGAAAATTGTTGCCAGTGAAATTAGAATACTGTATGGTGGCTCGGTTAATGAGGGCAATGTCGAGGCCCTGCTGGCCCAGGCGGACATCAACGGCGCCTTGGTCGGCGGCGCCGCTTTAAAGATCGAATCCTTTGCGCGGATTATCCGCCACCACGTCTGAGGGTTTGCCGCTTGCGGGCGGCTTTGAAAACCAACATGCTAACCCTGCTTACCATCGTTCATTTTCTGGTCTGCATCTTCTTGATCGTCATCGTCCTGCTTCAGCACGGCAAGGGCGCCGACATGGGCGCCTCCTTCGGCGGCGGCTCCGGGCAGACGGTCTTCGGCACCGAGGGGCCGCTGCCCCTGTTGAACAAGATCACCACCGCCAGCGCCATCATCTTCATGTTCACCTCGGTGACCTTGGCCTATTATTCGACCAGCGTCTCCAGAAGCTCGGTGATGAAGGCCATCCCCGTCGCCCCGGCGGCGCGGAAGGTGGAGACGGCCCCCACCCCGGTCGAGGTGCCGATGAGCAAGGAGCCGACCAAGCCGAACGGGGAGGCGGCGCCGGATAAGTTCCCCGGCACCCCGGCCCCGGGCGAAGAGGCCAAGCCTCAGGCGGCCGAGAAGCCGGCGGCGGCGACCTCGACGGCCAAGCCCGAGGCGTTAGACTCCAAGGCGGTTCCGCCGCCGGCCAAGGCCGCCGAAAGGCCGCAGCCCAACCCTAAGGGACATAAGAAGTAACCCCAGTTTGACCTTGCCGAAGTGGTGGAATTGGTAGACACGCCATCTTGAGGGGGTGGTGACCTCTGGTCGTGCGAGTTCGAGTCTCGCCTTCGGCACCAATAGATAGAACAAGGACATTCGATAATGTCCGCATAACCCGCACAGCTTAAGGCTTTGCGGGTTTTTTGTTGTGCGACAAAGTTCGAGGTGGTACGGTGGAAGCCCCATCGTTTAGGGGCCGGCATGGGGGCCTGAGAACTAGGCTTTGACGTAAAGGCCCCCAAAAAGGGAGGCTAACAATGCCTAAGCAAATCGTACCATTGACAGACGCCAAGATCAAAGCCGCCAAGCCCAAAAACGCCGAGTATAAAATCTTTGACGGTGGGGGACTCTATGTGCTGGTTACACCATCCGGTGGCAAGCTCTGGCGCTTAAAGTATCGTGCCGGAGGCAAGGAAAAAAAGCTGGCAATCGGGTCGTACCCAGAAGTTTCACTTGCCGAGGCCAGACACAAAAGAGATCAGGCGCGTACTTATCTTGCCTCTGGAACTGATCCGGCGGAGGTTAAGAAAAAAGAGAAGGCCAAGGCGGATGGAACAAACAGTTTTGAGACCGTGGCCAGGGAATGGCACGACCGGTTCAAGGCGGAATGGTCTATTGGTCATGCCGAGGCCGTACTTGCCCGACTTTCAAGAGACGTATTTCCACATATGGGCACCCGGCAAATGGACGAGATCACCCCGCCGGAAATACTGGCCGCACTCCGGCGCATTGAAGAACGATCCCTTGAAACAGCGCACCGAATCAAGATCACTTGTGGTCAAATTTACCGATACGCCATAGCCACCGGCAAGGCCACCTACAACCCGGTGGACGCTCTGAGGGGTGCCCTACCAACTGTCAAGCAAAACCATGGCAGCCCCCACCAATCCCAAAGAAATTGCGCCCATTTTGCGCATGATCGACGGCTATACAGGGTATTCCATAGTGGCATGTGCTCTGAAGCTAGCCCCGTTGGTATTTGTTAGACCCGGAGAACTGCGACATGCTGAATGGGCCGGGATTGACCTAGACCTGGCCGAGTGGCGTTACACTGTAACCAAGACCAAGAACGAACATCTTGTCCCGCTGTCCAGACAGGCGGTTAAGATTCTACGAGAGATTCACCCATTGACCGGAGATGGCCGTTATGTATTCCCATCAGCGCGAACTGCGTCAAAACCGATGAGCGAAGCCGCGGTCAACGCAGCCTTGCGGCGTATGGGGATAGATACCAAGGAAGAATTGACCGGGCACGGATTCCGGGCGATGGCTCGGACGGTCCTAGACGAGGTGCTAGGATTCCGGCCCGACCTAATCGAACACCAACTTGCCCATGCCGTGCGCGATCCCCTGGGGCGAGCCTACAACCGGACAACCCACCTGCCAGAACGAAAACGCATGATGCAAAAATGGGCTGATTACCGAGCCTCTTGCAAAATGAAAGAGGCAGCTGTTAGCAGTAAATTTTACAATAACACATTGAAATAATTGAGCTTCATGGCACTCCATGGTATAGTTTTGTATCCAGCAAAACAAAACCAAGGAGGAT
>JAJYJA010000238.1 GCA_021789795.1 Deltaproteobacteria bacterium
GTCGCCGCTGTGGGAGATGGAGATGGCGGGCAGGACGGGCCGGTCAGCGGCGGCCAGCCACAGCCGGGGTCGTCCGTCCTCGTCGGCCCGCACCGTTAATCCGGACAGGGGCGGGGCGGCAAGGCCCAAGCTGGTCATGAGGCTGCGGGCCGCCTCCTTGGCCGCCACCCGGCCGCCCAGCCACTCGCGGCGTCTCTTGGGCAGGCGCAGGCCGGCCAGGGTCGCCGCCTCCTCGTCCGTCAGCAGGCCGGCGGTCAGCGCCCCGGCTTGATCCGCGGCCAGATCGGCCTCCAGGCGGACGAGATCGACGATTTTCAGGGTCAGCCCGCCGTCTCCCAACCCGCCAGTTCCGGCCAGGGCGGAGAACGGCTCCCCCCACCAGGCTGGGGAGGGAAGCTCCAACTGGACAGTTTTCTTAAACAACTTTCTTGGCAAGAGCTGCATTACCTCAAATCGCCTGCGTCTTACATGCCCTAGGAATGAACGACGCCTTTATTACTCCTGGGCCCCAAAAGGGGGGGTGCGGCGTCGGCGTCGTTTGTAGCGATTTTTACGGATATCTTGCTGGTTTTATTTTATACTTGAAGCCAGATGTAACTTGTTAGACCGAGGCGAGTTCGATTAAGAAAGGTAGTTTCATCCTTGACGCCGCTCACTGTACACAAGAATTTCGTTTTCAGAAACCTTTTAACCCAGGATAACATGACGGCATTAGACATCGGGGTGGTGGTGGTGGCGGTCTTCTTCCTGGTGCGGGGGGCGTGGATCGGGTTTGTCCGGCAACTGGCCTTCCTGGCCGCCTTGCTCCTGGGGTATCTGGCGGCGGGCCGCTATTACCCCGACCTCTCCCAGCGCCTGACCGCCATCGGCAACCCCCAGCTCCGCTTCGTCCTGACCTACGCCCTGCTCTTCCTCGCCACCTACGTCCTGACCATGCTGCTGGGGGTGGGCTTAAAGAAGGTGATGCAGGTCACCTTCCTGGGCTGGTTCGACCGGCTGCTGGGGGCGAGCTTCGGGCTGCTCAAGGCCGGATTCCTGGCCACCCTGGTCTTCATGGCCCTGACCGGCATCCTCTCGGATCGCAGCCCGGTGATTGAGAAGGCCTGGGTCTCCCCCTATCTGGACATCAGCGCCAAGTGGCTCGCCTCGATCATCAAAGACCGCAACCTGCGGCAGGAGTTGCTGCCCCATCAGCCCGCCATCACGGACTTCCTGCCCGGGCCAGCACCAGCCCCGCCACCAAAGCCGGGGCTATAATAAGCTACCGCCGTGGCTGACAAGAGCAAACGAAAACGGCCCCTTGACCCGGCCTCCTACCAGAAGCGGAGCTACCGGCAGCAGATGCGGGCGGCGGGACTCGTCGCCTTCGAGGTGCGGCTCAAGGAGACCGACCTCCAGATCCTGGCCCCGCAGGAGGATAGCGCCTCAGCCCTTGATCTGGTGCGTTTCTACCGCAACCAACTGGAAAACCACATCGCCGCCCGCCCCGAGTTCCTCACCGCCATGAGCCCCCTGAGCCCAGACCCGCTGGCCCCGCCCCTGGTGCGGGAGATGTATAAGGCCGCCCAACTGGCCGGAGTGGGGCCGATGGCGGCGGTGGCGGGGGTGATCGCCGAGTTCGTGGGCCGGGGATTGGAGGAGGAGCGGGGTTGGGACGAGATCATCGTGGAAAACGGCGGCGACATCTACCTGCGCCGCCAGACGGACAGCACGGTGGCCATCTTCGCCGGGGCCTCGCCGTTGAGCAACAAGATCGGCCTCCGGCTTAAGGCCGGGCAGACCCCCACCGGGCTCTGCACCTCCTCGGCCTCGGTGGGGCACTCCCTCAGCCTGGGCCGGGCGGACGCGGTGACGGTGCTGGCCCGCTCCGCCGCCCTGGCGGACGCGGTGGCCACCCGGATCGGCAACGAAACCAAGCGCGACGCGGACATCAATCAGGCCCTCAAGGTGGCGGGGGCCATCCCCGGGGTGGCGGGGGCGCTGATCGTCAAGGGCAAGAATCTGGGGGCCTGGGGTGAGGTGGAGCTGGTGGGGCTATGAGGGGGGACGCGGCGTCTTGGCTAGGCGCCGGGGGAAAGCTTGGCGAGCAGGGCGTCTTTATGTTTTAGTTCGGCCTGGAGGCGGATTACCTCCTCGTTGGTCAGCCGCAGCCGTTCGGCCAGGTTCTCGGCGAACAGGCGGAAGATGGTGTAGTGGAAGACGGTTGGCAACTGCCGCCGCTCCTCCGAGAGGTGGGCGCAGTCCACCCCCAGCACCATGGTCTTGGTCAGGGCCCAGACGCTGGCCGAACGGGGCGAACCGTCCACCACCCCCATCTCGCCGAACATGTCACCCCCCTGCTTGAGGATGGCGAAGGTCTTCTCGCCCTTGACGATCTTGACCTCGCCCGCCACCAAAAAATAGACCCAGCGGTCGATGTCGCCCTTCTTGATGATGGTCTCCCCGGCCTCGTACTCCTTCAACTTGCCAAGTTCCAGGAAAGAGGCCAGATCGGCGTCGGTGAAGGCCTGGAAGCGGGTGATCCGGCGCAGCAGCTCCAGGGCCTTCTTGTTCTCCTTCAGATACTCGGTCTCACGCATGATACCCTGCCTTTAAGAACTGGTATTTTTTGATGGCGTCACAAAAAGACCGATCTACTGCGGCGCGTGGCGGTTTGGCTCGTTCGGCATACCATCTGTATGGCCTCACTCGCCAAACACACCCCGCCCCTTGTATATCGGCCCTTTTGCTTAGCCATCGGTTACCTTTTTGCGAGATCATCAGTTTTTAGGCCCGGCCAGTAAAAAAATTGTCGGCGGGGCGGAACTTGCCGATACTGTTTTTATGATGCAAGAAAAATACGGCCTTGAAGGAAGTGGGGAGGGCGTGGAGGTT
>JAJYJA010000055.1 GCA_021789795.1 Deltaproteobacteria bacterium
TTCAACACTGCCCAGGGACTGGGGGTGCTCTTCGAGGGGGTGAAGACCATCAACCGGATCAGGCAGTCACTGCCCAAGAAACCCGCCGTAAGCGACGTCGAGCTGTTGCGCCGCGCCACCCTCGCCTTGGTGGAACTGGGGGGTATCCTGGGTCTGCTCCGCCAGGACCCCGGCGTCTTCCTGGCCGAGCAGCAGGAGGCGCATCTGCGGGAGATCGGGATGAGCAGGGAGGAGTTACAAGTGATGATCAACGAGCGGCTTACGGCCCGAAACCACAAGGACTGGGCCCGGGCCGACGCCATCCGCGACCTCCTGCTCGCCCGGCGGATCGAACTAAAGGACGGGCCGCAGGGCACGGACTGGAAGGTGGCGGCCAGTTAATCCGCCCTCCCCGAGGAGGTTTGACTTGTTTGTTACCTTTTGTCTGGCCGTGGCCCTGGCCATCGTCGTCGCCGCCCTGGCCAGCGTCGCCGAGGCGGCCCTCTACTCCATCTCTGCCAGTCAGGTCGAGCTGCTGGCCAAGTCTGGGCGCCATTCGGGGTTGTTGCTCAAGGCCTTGAAGGCCGACATCAACCAGCCGATCACCGCCATCCTCACCCTAAACACCATCGCCACCACCATGGGGGCGGCCATCGCCGGGGCCGCCGCTGCCGACCTCTTCGGGTCGCACTACCTGGGGCTGTTTTCGGTGATCTTCACCCTTGCCATCCTGGTGTTTTCGGAGATCATCCCCAAGACCCTGGGGGTTTCCTATTGCCGGGAACTGGCCCCCATGATCGCCCGTCCCCTGACGGCCCTGGTCCGGGTCATGCGGCCCTTGGTCTGGATCAGCAACCGGCTGACCCGCGCCCTCGGCAAGCCGGGTCAGCAGCCCTTTATCACCGCGAAAGAGATTCAGGCCATCGCCGCCCTGGGCAAGAAGACCGGCGACATCACCCGCCAGGAGGAGAAGATCATCATCAATATCCTCGAGTTGAAGCACAAGGACGTGCGCAAGGCCATGACCCCGCGTACGGTGGTCTTTTCGTTGAGCGCCCACCTCACGGTCAGCGAGGCGGCGGCCTACCAGGAGTGGAATTTCCACAGCCGGGTGCCGGTGTACGACAAGAATCAGGGGGATATCGTGGGGGTGGCCTTCCGCAAGGACGTGCTCCTGATGCTGGCCGAGGGCAAGAACGGGGTCAGGCTCTCCGAACTTATGGAGCCGCCCCACTTCGTGCCCGAGTCCATCCCCCTGCCCAACGTCCTGCTCGACTTTATCGATCACCGCCAGCACCTGTTCATCGTGGTTGACGAGTACGGCGGCCTAACCGGAATTATCAGCCTGGAGGACATCATCGAGGAGATCATGGGGGAAGAGATCATGGACGAGTCGGATCGCACCCAGGATATGCGGGCCTTGGCGCGCTTCAAGCGGATGACCGCCGTCGCCACCAGGCCGGCGCCTAAAAGATGACCCCCAGGTAGATGAGCAGAAAGACGGCGATCAATAGGTTCAAGATCAGGAAGTTGCCGAGCGAGACCTCGCCCTCGAAGTCCTCCATGCAGAAGCGCCAGAGGATGTAGGTGGCGGCCAGGGCGCCGTTAAGCATAAAGAAGGCCGAGAGGATGAGCACCGGAAACTCGGGCAGGGAGAAGGCCAGGCGTTCAAGCCAGGCGAGGTGCAACTGCCGGCCCAGGGTGGGGAGAAAGTCGCCGATGCCCCTGGTGAAGAACCACATCCGGTACACCAGTTCCCCGACAAAGGCCATGGGGATCAGGATGGGCACCATCGGCGACAGCCGGCCGATCACCGGGTCGGGCCGTTTGACCAGGAGGGAGTTGCCCAGCCGGATGCCGCCCAGGGCCAGGGCGAAGCTCGCCGCGAGTACCAGGCTGAAGGCGGCGGCGTCCGAGCCCATTGCGCGGTCGAAGCTTATGTAGATGGGCTTGTAACGCAGGAAGCGCGCCAGTTGCGAGCCGATCAGGAAGGGGACGATGTAGCTGCAGGTGATGTAGCGGCCCTTGTTGGTGATCAGCTCCGAGTAGGGGTTGCGCAGCAGAAACTGGGGCGAGTCCCGGTCGCAGTTGGTCAGGCAGTGGCCGCACACCAGGCAGTGCAGGTTGTTGACCACCGAGTAGGCGCCCAGATAGACCGGGCAGCCCCGTTTGCCCTCTCCGCCCCGCTGGCAGGCGAAGCTCTTGCAGTTGCGGCAGCGCTCGTGGTTGGCCCGGAACTCGGTGATCGCCAGGGTGGCGGCGGCGCCGCTGATCCGGCCCAAGGGGCAGAGATGCCGGCACCAGGCCTGGCCGTTGAAGAGCACCGCAAGCAAGGCCGAGCCCAGGATGATGGCCAGCACCAGGCAGGAGGTGCCCAGGGGCGAGTGGTCGAGATCGGCCACCACCTCGCTCCAGATGATTAGGGCCAGCAGGAAGACGGAGGTGTAAACCCCGTATTTTTGCAGCAGCCGAGGCACCTTGAGCGACAGGGTCAGCCCCTGGCGTTGCAAGAACAGCCCCAGCCCCGGAAAGGGGCAGATCCCGCACCACATCCGGCCCACCAGGAACCACGAGAGCACGATGGCCGGCCACAGCAGCCCCCAGGTGAGGAATACCGCCACGTTGCGCCGGGCGTCGTTGGGGCCCAGGAACCCGGAGATCAGCACCACCAGGAAGAGCACGTCGCCGGCGGAGCGGAGGATGGCGTAGTGGTGCCGGGTGGCCAGAAAACGTCTGAAACCGGGGAAGACCCGGAACAGGTCGAGCTTCTCCCGGGTGTCCGAGGCGATCAGGCTGCGCAGGGCCTTGGTCCACCAGTTCATCGTCAGCCGGCCCCTTCCAGCCTTACCCCAAGCGTCAGCCGCCGCCCGTCGCGGACGATGCCGACTGGCACCGTCTGGCCGATGGCGCACTTGTCCAGCTCTTGGCGCAGGTCGTCGAAGCTCCGCACCGGCTGCCCGTTGATGCTCTCGACGATGTCGCCCAGGACGATCTCTCCGGCCAGCCTCTTGGTGCCGCGCAGTCCGGCCTTTGCGGCGGCGCTGCCTGGCGGGACGTTTAGGATCAGCAGGCCGTGATCCTTGAGCCGGCGGTTGATGGTCTCATTGGCGAAGGTCACCCCCAGGTCGGGGCGGATCAGCTTGCCGTAGCGGATCAGGTCCGGCACCACCCGGTTCACCACCTCCACCGGCACCGCGAAGCCGATGCCGGCGTTCTCCCCCGACTGGCTGTAGATGGCGGTGTTGATCCCGACCAGCCGGCCGGCGCTATCCAAAAGCGGGCCGCCGGAGTTGCCGGGGTTGATGGCCGCGTCGGTCTGGATCAGGTCGCGCAGGGTCTGGCCGGTGGCGGAGTTTAACTCGCGGCCCAAGGCGCTGACGATGCCGGCGGTCATGGTGTGGTCGAGCCCGAAGGGGTTGCCGATGGCAAATACCTTCTGCCCGACCTGGAGATTTCTTGATTCGCCAACGGTGATCGGCGTCAGGCTCGACTTGGGGGCGCCGATTTGCAGCACCGCCACGTCCTTTTCCGGGCTCGCCCCCACCACCACCGCCTTCCAGGCCTTGCCGTCGTTTAGGGTGACCTCCACCCGGCTCGCGTCCTCGATGACGTGGAAGTTGGTGACGATGTGGCCCTGGTCGTCCCAGATGAAGCCCGAGCCGGTGCCCCGGGGGATCTCGTAGACGTTTAGGCTGAAGAAATCGCGGCGCAGGTCGCTGGTGGTGATGTAAACCACCGCCGGGGCGTTGTTCCGGAAGATGGCGATGGTCGCCTGCTCGTCGGCGGCTAGATCCCCCCGGGCCTCGACGGGCCGGGGCTGGGCGGCTTCCCGCACCGGCGCAAGCTCCCGGCGGCCCCAGATCAGCCCCAGGACTGCGAGGAGGGCGACCAGGGCGAGGAGGGAGGAGAACCGGCTCCGGGGCGGGGGCGGGCTATAGGGCATGGCTTAGGGTTACTCGCTGCGGGCCCATTTTTTGATCAGCTCCTCTGCCTTGTCCGGGCTGCTGCCCGCTAGGCGGGCCAGGGTCTCCCGCGTCTCGTTCCCCGGTCTTCTTTCTGGCGGCTGGGTCGTGGAGTCGAGGTCGGCCCCGTGGCCTTTAGATTTGGCGACCCCGGTGGAAGCGGGAGCTGCTGGCTCCTCGTTCAGCATGGCGTTCGCCTCCCGTTCGGCCCGTCGTTTTTGTTGCTCGATCTGCCGGTTGACCAGCAGGTAGTGCAACAGGGGCCGGACCACGAAGAGGAAGAACAGGACGACCCCCGCCAGTGAACAGAGCAGCCGGGTGATGAGGCCCAGAAAGGTGGAAAGGCCTTCCATGCCCATGCCGGGACCGCCGTCCGCGTTATTTGCGCTTCAGGAGCACGAAGCGGGACTGCTTGTGCGAGCGGACCAGGAGCAGGATGTTCTGATCCTTATGCTGGGTTAGGATCGTCTCTAGGTCCTTTACCGTCCGCACCGGCTCGCGTTGTTGGCCGGTGCCGGCCTCGACGATCAGGTCGCCCTTGGCGAGGCCGGCCTCCGCCGCGATGCTGCCTGGACGCACGTCCATCACCAACAGACCGCTCTTTTCGTCAAGACCCAGCGACTGGCCCAGTTCCGGGGTCAGGGCCTGAACCGTGAAGCCCAGGTCGTCTCCGGTGTTCTTGCCGCCGCTGGCCTGGCCTCCGCCCAGGTTGCCGTGATCCTCGGGTAGTTCGCCGATGGTCACCGTCACCGTCTGCTCGCGCCCGTCCCGCCAGATGCCCACCTGGGCCTTGGTCCCCACCGGGGTCTCGGCCACCAGGGCCGGCAACATGCTGCCTTGATTGATGGGTTGGCCCTGGAAACTGGTGATGATGTCGCCCGCCTTGATGCCCGCCTTTTCCGCGGGGCCGCCCGGGGTCACCTGGCCCACCAGGGCGCCGACGGCCCGGTCGAGCTTGAATTGCCGGGCCAGGTCCTGGGTCACCGGCTGGATCATCACCCCGATCATGCCCCGCACCACCTTGCCGGTGGCCTTGAGTTGGGTGAAGACGCTTTTCGCCATGTTGGAGGGGATGGCGAAGCCCAGGCCGATGTTGCCGCCGCTGCGGCTGTAGATGGCGGTGTTGATCCCCACGAGCTGTCCCGCCATGTCGAAGAGCGGGCCACCGGAGTTGCCGGGGTTGATCGAGGCGTCGGTCTGGATGAAGTTCTGGTAGGGCCCGTCGCCGATGGCCCGGCCCTTGCCGCTGACGATCCCGGCGGTCACCGTCTGCTCGAAGCCGAAGGGGTTGCCGATGGCGATCACCCAGTCGCCCACCCGAGTCTTGTCGGAGTCGCCGAAGGTTACGGCCTTCAGCTCATGCTTGGGGTTGATCTTGATCAAGGCCAGGTCGGTCTTGGGGTCGCGGCCGATGATCTTGGCCCGGTACTCCTCGGCGTCGTATAGACGGACGTTGATCTCGTCGGCGTTTTCCACCACGTGGTTGTTGGTCAGGATATAGCCGTCGCTGGAGGCGATCACCCCCGAGCCCAGACTGGTGCGCTTTTCGGTCGGCATGGCCTGTGGATTCTGGCCTGGGGGCATGTCGAAGAAGTGCTTGAACATCTCGGGGATCTGTTCGTTGTTGAAGAAGTATTCGTAGGGCAGGTTGCGGGCCTTGATGGTCTGGGTGCTGTAGATGTTGACCACGATGGGCCGGTTCTGCTCCGCCAGGTCGGCGAAGCTGTTGGGTACCCCCACTTGGCAGCGGCCAGGGGTGGCCAGGGTGAGCGCGGCGATGGAGAGCACCATCGCCACCGACAGGCGGCACAGCAGCTCGTGAACGGATGTGTTTTTCATGGTTGTCCCTCGCTTTTAGTAAGGTTGATGATGACAGGCGTTCATCTGGCGATTGACCAGGATGGCGTCGATAGTGGCGATGGTTGTTGGGGGCGTGGCTGGCTGCTGACCGGACGGTAAGGCCTTGATGTTAATAAATGCCTCGGGCGGCAGGCCAGGGCGGGCCGGCTTACGCCCACCTGGCCAGCAGGGCGTCCACCTCGGCCTGGGTCAGGATAACCTCGTCGGCGCGGAATTGTTCATGCTCGAGGCGTTCATGCAGGGCCGCGGCCAAACGTCGTTTGCGTCGCAGCCGGGTCTTTAGCCGTTCGATTGCGGTTCGGTTCTCCGGGGTCGGGCGGGCCAGGGCGCCGGAGGTGGAGAAATCCTCGGGACGGAATTGGGTGATATATTCGCCAATCGCCGCCAGTTCGTTAGCGTGTCTAGTCTCTATCGCCATTGTTTGCGGCCGACAGTAAACAAATTGCCAGGATAGTTATAGGCTGGCGGCTAGCGGACGGCTGGGGTCGTGCCCGCCTCCATGATCCCGGCGGGCGGGGCCTTGGTCTCTCCCGCCTCGTTCAGGATGGCCAGCGACTCCTGAACGTAGGGGTCGTCTTTCAGGTTGTTCGCCAGGCGCTTGCTCTCCTCCTGGGGGGTCAGCACATGATCGGGGGCGTTTTCGTCGTCGTCCATCCCCAAGGCGTGCCCCAGCTTGGCCTCCTCCTTGCGCAGGGCGCTGGTGCGGTCGCGTTCCTGCTTGACCGAGGCGAGATCGATGGGGATCAAGGTGTGGGCCATCCGATCCTTGCCCTCCTCGGCCTCCTTCTCGATTTCGACGAACTTTTTGTTGGTCTGCACCCGCTTTTGGCTGTCGGCGTCGATCTGGCGCAGGTCGAAGGGGAAATTTTGCCACCGCTCGTAGGGGGCGGGGGCGATGGTGTCCCAGGGCAGGGCGTTCTCGTCGTAGCGTTCGCCGATCTTGGAGCCGGCGAAGGCGTCGGGCAGCACCACGTCCGGGATGACCCCCTTGTCCTGGGTCGAGCCGCCCGAGATGCGGTAGAACTTCTGGGTGGTGATTTTGAGGGCGCCCAGCGGCTTGTACTGATCCATGTCGAAGCCCATGAGGGGCAGTTCGTTGTCCAGGTTGATCACCGTCTGCACCGTGCCCTTGCCGTAGGTGTGGTCGCTGCCGACGATGAGCGCCCGGTGGTAGTCCTGAAGGGCGGCGGCCAGGATCTCCGAGGCCGAGGCGCTGAAGCGGTTGACCAGCACCAGTAGCGGCCCGCTGTAATAGACGTCCGGGTCGTAGTCGTAAAGCACCTCCGCCTTGTTGTCGCTGCTTTTGATCTGCACCACCGGCCCGGTCTTGATGAACAGGCCGGCGATCTTCACCGCATCGACCAGGGCCCCGCCGCCGTTGTTTCTGAGGTCGATGATCAGGCCTTGGGTCTTGGTCTTGTTGATCCCGGCCAGGGCCTTCTTGACGTCGTCGGTGACGTTGCGGCCCTCCTGGGCGTGGCCGTTATCCTCGAAATCGCGGTAGAAGGTGGGTATCTTGATATAGCCGTAACGCTCGTGTTTTTGGCCTTCGAGGAGAGTGGACTTGACGAAGGTCTCTTCTAGTTGCACCACGTCCCGGATGATGGGGATGACCACGGTGTGGCCGTCGGGCTTCTTGACCGTCAGCCGGACCTCGCTGCCCTTGGGGCCGCGGATTAGGCGCACCGCGTCGTTGATCCGCATGTCGGTTATATCGACCGGGGTGCCCTTGCCCTGGGCCACCATCAGGATCACGTCGTGGGCGGTGAGTTGCTTTTCGCGGGCCGCGGCCCCGCCGGGGATGATCCGCCGCACCTTGATGAACCCGTCCTCCTCCTGGAGCTCGGCGCCGATCCCCTCCAGCGAGCCCCGCATGTGGATGTCGAAGTCCTCCTTCTCGGTGGGCGGCATGTAGTCGGTATGGGGGTCGTAGGAGCGGGCGACGATGGTGAAGAAGCGGTCGTACTCGTCCTTGGCCTCCCGTTTCATGATCCGCTCCAACAGTTCGCGGCTGGTCTTGAGCACCTTCTCCTTGGCCTCCTTGAGCAGCTCCTGTTCGGACTTGGGCGGCTCCTTTTCCTTGTCGGGAAGGTCTTTTTTGGCCTCGTTAGCGGCGTCGCGGTTTAAGTACTGGGAGACGATCTGATACTTGATGGTCTTCTCCCAGCGATCCTTGAGCTCGTCCTCGGTTTGGCAGTATTTGATCTTTTTATCGTCGGACTCCAAAAATTCCTTTTTGTTCAAATCTAGGTCGCGTTTTTCAAAGTCGTCAAGGAAATGTTGCACTGTCGCCACCCTGGCCTTCAGCATTTCTTCCGCCACCAGCGGGAAGATTACCTGACCGTTGCGCATCTCGTCATCGAGTTTGGTGGAAAACTGTGAAAGTTCGTCGATGTCCTTTTGCAGGTAGAACTGCTTCCTGGGGTCGATCTGTTTAAGATAAAGGGAGAAGGCCTCTCGGGAGAGGTCGTCGTCCATCGCCTTGTGGGAGAAATAGTTGTGTTGCAGTTCCTGGGTCAGGATGTAGCTTAGCAACCTGGCCTTATTCTTTTCAAAACCTGCCTCGTGGGTGGTGGCCGCACCCTGGGTTAAGGTTGACCAGCAGAGCAGGGCGGCGAGCAGGAGGCCAAAGAGGCGTTTGGCGGTCATGGAGACTCCGAATGGGCGAAAGGGTGAGGGCAAGCGAGCCGGGAGAAGGTGGTCAGGCCGAATATCGGGGGGCGATGCCGTCCGCCGAGTCGAACAGCCGGCGCACCGCGTCGAGATAGTGGTCGGTGGTTTTGGTTTTGTGTATGGTTTTCCGCGTCTGGTCGGGGTGGACGAAGTTCTCGGCCAGGTACTGCCAGTGGCCCTTCATCCGATCAAGCAGATGGGCGGGGCCGGACAGCACCCTGCGGTATCCCTCGTACAGTTCGGCATGGAATTGCTTCACTATAGCTATGTCCCGGTGGCATTTCAAGGAGGGATTGTGAAAAGTTTGCAGCTCGGCGGCCAGGAAGGGATCGGAGAGCAAACCTCGGCCCAGCATCCAGGACTCGATCCCCGGAAAGCGGCGGCGGCGATCCTGGAAGTCTTCCCCGGTGCGGATGTCGCCGTTATAAACCAGGTGGTGCCGGCAATGAGCCTGGCAGCGGTCAAAGGCGGCCAGATCGACCTGGCCGGCGTAGAGTTGCCGCCCCAGCCGGGGATGGACGATGACCTGGGCCAGGGGGTAGCTGTTTAAGGCCGGCCACAGGGCCTCGATCTCGTCCGCCTGGTTGAGGCCCAGGCGCAGCTTGATGGACAGTGCCCCGGCGGGCAGCCCTGCGGTCACTAGATCTAGGAAGCGGCGGATATCGTCGGGGAAGGGCAGCAGCCCGGAACCCCGCCGTTTGTTGACCACCGTCGGGCTGGGACAGCCCAGGTTCCAGTTGACTACCGGGTAGCCCAGGTCGCGGATCAGGCGGGCGAGAAACAGGAAGTCGTCCGGGTCGTTGCTCAGGATCTGCGGCACCAGCGGCAGCAGTTGGTTGTGGGCCGGCAGGAGGTCCTTCAGGTAGCCGGGCCTGACGCTCCGGGCCCTGACCGAGCTGACAAAGGGCGCCATCGCCCCCTCCACCCCGGTGAAGTGCCGGGCGAAGGCGGTGCGGTAGAGGTGGTCGGTGATCCCCATGACCGGGGCCAGGATGATCCTCATCTACGGCTTCTTTTCCGCCTCCTGACGGAATACGGCGGAGTTGATCCCGTATTTCCGCATGATGTGCTGGAGCGACTGACGCTCAATCTCCGCCGTCTGGGCGGCGAGGGAGACGTTGCCCTCGGTGCGGCGCAGGAGCTGGGAGATGTATTGCAGGTTGAATTCCGCCAGGGTCTTCTTCCTGGCCTCCTTGTAGGCGAGATGGAAGTCAATCTCCGGTTTTCCAGGGCTCGCCGCCGGCAGCAGGGCGGAGGAGTTTTCAAAATCCTCCCGCATCAGGTAGTCGCCCTTGGAGAAGATTACCGCCCGTTTGATCTCGTTTTGCAACTCGCGGGCGTTCCCCTTCCACTGCCGGGAGACCAGGTACTGCATGGCCTCCTCGGAGAAGCGCTTGGGCTTCAAGGACAACTCCGAGCAGAAAAGGGAGAGGAAGTGCAGGGCGATAAGCGGGATGTCCTCGGGGATCTCCCTGAGCGGCGGGGTGCGGACCGAGACCACCTTGAGCCGGTAGTAGAGGTCGGAGCGGAAGAGGCCGGCGGCGACGTTGTCCTCCAATTCCCGGTTGGTGGCCGCGATCACCCGCACGTCGATCCGGCGGGTGGCGGTGTCGCCCAAGAGCTTCAACTCCCGTTCCTGGAGCACCCGCAGCAGCTTGGCCTGCAGGGAGGCGGAGATGTCGCCGATCTCGTCTAGAAACAGGGTGCCGCCCTGGGCGGCCTGGAACAGGCCCTCCCGGTCGGTGGTGGCGCCGGTGAAGGCGCCCTTGCGGTAGCCGAACAGCTCGCTCTCCAGGATGGTCTCGGGGATGGCGGGGCAGTTGACCGGCACGAAGGGCTTGCCGGTCCGGCTGCTCAGGCTGTGGATCATGTGGGCGGCCAGTTCCTTGCCGGTGCCGGTCTCGCCGGTGATCAGCACCGTCACGTCGGTGCGGGCCACCAGCTTGATGGTGGTGATCAGCTCTTTTACCAGCGGCGACTCGCCCACGAAGAAGGTCTCCTTCGCCTTGTCCTTGAGCTTTTGCTCCAGATCCATGTTGCGTCGGATAAGCTGGTGGTGTTCAAGCGCCCGCCGCACCGTGTGCAGCAAGCGTTCCTCCTCGAAGGGCTTGGTGATGAAGTCGTAGGCCCCCTCCTTCATGCAGTCCACCGCCGTGTCGATGGCGCCGTAGGCGGTCATGATGATCACCGGCAGGGAGGGGCTCTTCTCCTTGATGGCCCGCAACAGCTCCATGCCGCTCATCCCCGGCATCTTCATGTCGGCCAGCACGCAGTGGATCTGATTGCTTTCCATCTGCCGCAGGGCCTCTTCTCCGCTGACGGCGTTGACGGTGTCCAGTTCTAGCTCGTTGCCGATCAGCCGGGCCAAGAAACGGGTCATCTCCTGGTTGTCGTCAACGATGAGGATCTTGCGCTTCATTGCTTATCTCCTGCGAGCGGGAACCAGAGGGTGAAAGAGGCGCCTCCCCGGGCCTCGTTCTGGGCCAGGATCTCCCCCCCGTGCTCCTTGACGATGCCGTAGCTCACCGCCAGTCCCAGCCCCGTGCCCTGGCCCGGCTGCTTGGTGGTGAAGAAGGGCTCAAAGATCTTCTCTCTTATCTCCTCGGGGATGCCGCTCCCGGTGTCGGTGATGGTGACCCTGACCCCGTGCTTGCCCCGGTCGTACTCGCTCTTGATCCGGATCTCGCCGCCCTTTTCCATCGCCTGCTGGGCGTTGATCAAGAGATTGGTGAACAGGCGCCGCATCTTCTCCTCGTCGACGGTCAGGTCTGGGAGATCGGGGTCGTAGTCGCGGACGATGTCGATCACCCCCCGCAGGGAGGTCTCCTCGAAGGAGACCACCACCGCCTCGATGGCGGTGTTTAAGTTGACTGAGACCAGGTTGGACTTGGTCTGGCGGGAGAAGTTGAGCAGGTCCTCCACGATCTTCTTGCAGATCGTGGCGTTGTCGTAAACCACCTCCAGGTCCTCGTGGGTCTGGCCGGTGGTGGGGCACTCCTTGCGCAACATCTTGGTGTAGCCCAGGATCAGGCTCAAGGGGTTGTTGATCTCGTGGGCCACCCCGGCGGCCAGCCGGCCGATGGAGGCCAGCTTGTCCGCCTGCCGCACCCTTTCTTCCATCGCGCGGCGCTCCTCCTCCGCGTCCCTAAGGTAACCCAGCATCCGGTTGAAGGATTCGGCCAGATCCGAGGCCTCGTCGTAATAGTCGCGGGCGTCGAACTGGATGTCGAGCCCCCGGTGGCGGTTGACCACCTCCTTGAAGAAGGCGCTCATCCGCCTAAGCGGCACCACCGCGATCCGGTAGTGGAAGTAGTTTAAGGCCGCGAACAGGGCGGCGATTCCCGCCAGGCCGAACAGGAAGAAATAGACCGCCACCTGCCGCAACTGTCTGAAGGTAGCGGTGACCGGCACGGCGATCGACTCCAGGCCCACCACCTCACCCACCTGCCAGTGGCGGCCATGCTCCCGTCCGTACTGGAGGGTGATGGACTCCGGCGAGGCCGAGGGCTCCCCGTGGCAGAGCAGGCAGTGGTCCTCCATGACCACCCCCTTGAGGTGGAGGAAATACTCCTGGCCGTTTTTGGTTACCAGACCCCGCCAGTCATGTTTCGCCGCCGGTTCTTTCTGGAATAGCCGGATAAACGACTCCTCGAAGGCGTCGGCCTTGTTGGCGGGATTCATGGGGTCAATGGCCACCCGCCGGTAGATGTAGTTGGGAAAGCGGGTGGCGAAGCGCTTCATGATGCCGGTGTTCATGAAGGAGCTGGACATCACCTGGCGGATGAAGATGTTGCCGGGCATGAGGTGGAAGATCTGGGGCCGCAGCTCGTCGCGGGCGTAATCCATGGTGGCGTCGATGTGGCCCAGCACCAGGTCGGTCTTCTCGTAGGCCTCGTTGATGTATATCCGTTTTAAGTGCTCGTAGGCAAGCAGGGAGCTGATCGAGATGACGCAAAAAAGGATGGCCCCCAGCCCCAGCATGAACTTGGAGGAGAGGGTGAGCGGGGCGCGGGGCGCGGGTTCGATTGGCTGGGAGTCCGGCATGTTTGGGGTACCTCGCATTCTTTCTTGCTCATCCCGTTGCGGTTGAGGGGACGGATGGCGCCATCAACCGCGGATGCTGCTGACGATACCTATCACATTGTCGCCGTTTGGCCTAGGGTAAATTTAAGGGGCAGGTTAAAGGCTCAAGGTCCAAGGGGCAAAAAAGGGGCCGCTTGCGCGGCCCCTTCGAGATTTGCCAGGTGAGCCCAGACGGGATCAGGCCTCGGCGAACTCCTTGGCCGCCTCCGCCGCCTCGGCGTCATATTCCGATTTGTTGGCGGCGGAGAAGAAGGCGGAGAGCAGGTTCAAGGCCAGGAGTACCCCGATCACCACCAGGAAGCCGTGCATGAAGGCACTGTCCTTGATGGTCAAGGGGATGCTGCTGTTGCTGAAGATGTGCTCGACGTTTTTAATGCCGTTTTCGTGCAGGTAGCGATGCTCCAGGGTGGTGAAGATCACCCCGGAGATGTCCACCCCGAAGATCAACCCCAGGGAGCGCATCATATTCAGGATGCCGCCGGCCACGCCCAGTTTTTCGCGGGGGGCGGAACCCATGATGGCGCTGTTGTTCGGGGGGGTGAAGAGACCCATGCCCACCCCCAGCAAGACCAGCACCGCGACCAGGAGGGGGGTCTGCACCGAGGTGCCCATGAACATCAGGGCCAGACAGGAGACCGCCGAGACCAGCATCCCGGAGGTGGTCATCACCCGGGGGCCGTACTTGTCGGAGATCTGGCCCGAGAAGGGGGCCACCACCGCCATGGCCAGGGGGATGGGGGTGAGGAGGGAGCCGGTCATGGTGACGCTGTAGCCGAGCACCTTTTGGAGGTAGAAGGGCATGAGGAACATGATGGCGAAGAGGACGTAGTAGGACAACATGCCGGTGATGTTGCCGAGCAGGAAGGTGGTATTTTTAAAGAGCTTGAGGTCGATGAGCGGGAACTCGACCTTGAGCTCGGTGAAGATGAAGAGGGTCATCAGGACGACGCCGGCGACGAAGTAGGTGATGATGGTGGGGGAGCCCCAGCCGAGCTTGACGCCTTCGTTAAAGGCGAGGACGATGCAGGCGAGTCCGGAGGCGAAGAAGGCGGTACCCAGGTAATCGACCCGTTCCTTTTTGGCCAGTTTCTGGTTGGGAGGCAGGATAAGGAGGGCGGCGATGGTGCCGAGCAGGCCGATGGGGAGGTTGACGTAGAAGATGGAGCGCCAACCGGCGCTGGCGATCAGGATACCGCCGACGAAGGGGCCAAGGGACATGGAGATGGCCTGGACGGCGCCCTGGATACCGATGGCCTTGCCGCGTTCGTTGGCAGGGAAGGCCTGGGTGATCAAGGCCACGGAGTTGGCCTGGAGTAGTCCGGCGCCGACGGCCTGGACGACGCGGGAGACGATCATGGCGGTGGCGGTGGAGGACATGCCGCAGAAGAGGGAGCCGACAGAGAAGACGACGAAGCCGGTGTTGTAGAGTTTGGAGCGGCCGTAGATATCGGCGAGTCTGCCGAAGAGGGGCAGGAAGATGGTCAAGGTGAGCATGTAGGCCATGGCGACCCATTCGATGACCGACATGGAGACCCCGAAGGTAGTTTTGAGGGTGGGCATGGCGACGTTGACGATGCTGACGTCAAGGGCCGACATGGTGGCCCCCAGCAGGACGGTG
>JAJYJA010000056.1 GCA_021789795.1 Deltaproteobacteria bacterium
CATACCATCTGTATGGCCTCACTCGCCAAACACACCCCGCGCCTTGTATATCGGCCCTTTTGCTTAGCCATCGGCTACCTTTTTGCGAGATCATCAAAGGTAGCCGAGGCTGGTTTCGCGCCCCTGGGGCGCGACTGAAATAGTTGTCTCGATCTTTCACATTATTTGCACATTGTTCTGGCCATGCCTGCCCGATACGCCAGATAGGAGAGCGCCCGCCACATCCTGGGTGAGGGGCTCCCTGGGCGCATCGCAATCGTTCGATGCAAGAACAAATTTTACAGCAGGAGGTGGACAGATGACAGTTTCGGGAATTTCCAGCAGCAGTGACTTGCAGCAGGCTTGGCTCGCCAAGATGCAGCAGCGCAAGCAGGACATGAGCCAGCTTGGCTCGGCGCTGCAAAATGGCGACCTCTCCGGGGCGCAACAGGCCTTTGCCGATCTTCAGAGTCTAAGGGCCTCAGGCGGCCAGAACGGCAGCGGTGACACCACGAGCGGCAGCGGCGCCAGCTCAACGAATAGCGCCAACAACGTGGACGCAAGCCAGCTCGTCTCGATGCTCCAAGGCGGCGACCTGGCCTCCATGCTGCTCTCCAGCGGCAGCAGCGACAGTGCCGGTGGCAGCAGCAGCGGCTCCGACTTGTTGAGCCAGCTCTCCCAGGGCGGCGATCTGGCCTCCATGCTGATGGCCACTGGCAACTCCGGCACCAACGGCAGCTCCTCCAGCTCCGACCTGTTCGCCGCCCTCCTGGGGCAGACGCAGACCTCCTCGTCCGCCGGCGCCGGCGTCACCGGCACTCAGTCCGCCGACTCCACGGCGCAGGGCAACGCCCAAGGGCTGCAAGACAGACGGCAACAAAGGGAGCAGGACTTCAACCAACTGGGAGCGGCGCTGCAAAGCGGGGATCTGGCCTCGGCGCAGAAGGCCTTTGCCGCTCTCCAGAGCCTTAAGCCAGGAGGTCAGAGCGACAACAACAGCGGCTCGACGGTCAGCGGCGCAAGCGCCATGTCCAGCGACTTCGCCAACTTGGGCCAGGCCCTCTCCGCCGGTAATCTTACCGATGCCCAGGACGCCTTCACCAAGATCCAGCAGGACATGCAGGCGCACCGGGGCGGCCACCATCATCACCATGCGGCGGCCAGCTACGCCAACGTCAGCAGCCAGGGGCAGGACAGCAGCACCAGCGGCACAAGCAGCGACTCAAGCAGCGGCATCAACATCTCGGTCTAGGCCGGGAGCAAGGTCTTCCCGCCGGTATTGGCCCCGACGGGGGGCAAAAAACAACCAGCAAATCTCAAGGTAGGAGGTGCGTCATGGATGTCAATCTGAATACCGAGGCCAAGGTGTACGGCGCCCCCACCGTGCCGGTGGTGGAGCAGGAAGACAAGGTAAAACCCCAGGTGGCACCGGTCAAGGAAGGCACCGAGGCCACCCAGGCCAAACTCAACGAGCAGGCCCTGCACCCCCAGACCCACCAGTCCGGTGGCGCCACCATGTCCAAGGACGAGGCGGAGAAGATCATGGCCCAGATCCAAAGCCGCCTTGACTCCATCGGCGGCAACCTGAGCCTGGGGCTCAAGGAGTACCTGCCGACCAAGGACATCGTGATTCAGGTGCGGGACACCAGAAACGACAAGATCATCCGCCAGTTCCCCTCGGAAGAGCTGCTCCGGCTCAAGGCCAGGCTGGAGGATGTGACGGGTATCCTGTTCAACGAGACCTCCTGATTCAACTGACTCCCAAGTGTTCCCCCGTCGGCGAGACCATCCGCGTCTCCCGCCGTCACGCCTCTCTTTACGCCCCGCCCCGCCTCATCCGCACTCCTTGCAACAGATTACATTTATTGACTCTTTTTAGGTCAACTCCCCCCTGAGCTGTTCAAAACGTCCCTCCTCCCCGGACTCACCGACGGGCCGGGCCCCGGATTATGGCCGGCGACGATCACGCCTGATTGACTAAACAAGGCCACCTGTGCTACTTACACTTACACGGCTTAAGGCCCAGCCACCCCAACGCCTGTCTCGCTCGACCAGGGTGTTGTTCACCCGCAAGCCCCCCAAATTTTTACTTAAGGAGACCCACCATGCCGGAAGAGGACAAGGAAGGCAAACAGTTCCACCAGGAGGTGCCCGCCACCTGCGAGGGCTTTTTTTTGAAGGGCTCAAACTCCCTGGACTGGGGGATCAAGAACCGCCTGGCCCGCATCTTCAACCCGGAAAGCGGCCGCACCGTGATGCTGGCGGTGGACCACGGTTATTTCCAGGGCCCGACCACCGGCCTGGAGCGCATCGACTTAAACATCCTGCCCATCGCCCCCTTCGCCGACACCCTGATGCTCACCCGCGGCATCCTGCGCAGCACGGTGCCGCCCACCTACAACAAGGGGATCGTGCTTAGGGCCAGCGGCGGGCCCAGCATCCTGAAGGAGTTGTCCCACGAGGGCCTGGCGGTGGATATGGAAGAGGCGATCAGGCTGAACGTCTCGGCGCTGGCGGTGCAGGTGTTCATCGGCGGCGAGTTCGAGAGCCAGTCGGTGCTCAACATGACCCGGCTGGTCGATATGGGGATGCGTTACGGCATCCCCACGCTCGCGGTTACCGCGGTCGGCAAGGACATGGCCCGCGACGCCCGTTACTTCCGGCTCGCCTGCCGGATGTGCGCCGAGCTGGGGGCCCACTACGTCAAGACCTATTACGTGCCCCAGGGCTTCGACACCGTGACCGCCAGTTGCCCGGTGCCCATCGTCATGGCCGGGGGCAAGAAGCTGCCGGAACTGGAGGCCCTGACCATGTGCCACCGGGCGGTGCAGGAGGGCGCCGCCGGGGTGGACATGGGCCGCAACATCTTCCAGTCCGCAAACCCCAAGGCCATGATCCAGGCGGTGACCAAGATCGTGCACGAGCTGCTGCCGCCCGCACAGGCCTACGAGCTGTATCAGGACTTGCGGGCCGGGGCGTGACCAGGACGCATCAACGGCCCGGCGCCGTCCACGAGGGGAGGATGCACCTTGGCCCGTCCCGCTGACGAGGGGGTGGTGCAGGCGGTCAAGGAGGCCGCCGACATCGTCCAGGTGGTGGGCGAGGTGGTCAACCTCCGGCGGGCCGGGGTCAACTACCTGGGGCTCTGTCCCTTCCACGGCGAGAAAACCCCCTCCTTCACGGTCAGCCCGGCCCGGAAGTTCTTCCACTGCTTCGGCTGCGGAGAGAGCGGCGACGTGCTGACCTTTGTCATGCGCCACCAGAACCTGCCCTTCTGGGAGGCATTAAAGCAACTGGCCGGGCGCTATCACATCCCCCTGCCCGAACGGGAGCTTTCCCACCGGGAACGGGAGGCGGACAACCGACGCCAGGAACTGTACCTCCTCAACCAGCGGGCCGCCGACCTCTACCACGACCTGCTGCTCAACGACCCCAGGGCGGCCCCGGCCAGGGCCTACCTAGCAAAACGCCGCATCCCGTCGGAGATCATCACCCGCTTCCGACTGGGCTACGCCCCGGAGCGCTGGGACTTTCTGAGCAAGGCCTTGCACGACACCCCCCCCGAGCTTCTGGTCGAGGCCGGACTGATCGTGGCCAGGGATTCGGGGGGCGGATTCTACGACCGCTTCCGGCAGCGGGTGCTCTTCCCGATCGTCAACCACAGCGGCCGCCACCTGGGTTTCGGGGGCCGGGCCTTGAACGACGGCCAGCAGCCCAAGTATCTGAATTCCCCGGAGACGGCGGTCTTCACCAAGGGCCGCACCCTGTTCGGACTCTTTCAAGCCAAGGAGGCCATCCGCCGGGCGGGGCGGGCAGTGGTGGTGGAGGGCAACTTCGACCTCATCAGCCTGGTGACGGCGGGGATCGGCGAGGTGGTGGCCCCGCTGGGCACCGCCCTCACCCAGCAGCATGTCCGGGCGCTCAAGGGTTACGCCGGGGAGGTGGTGCTGCTCTTCGACGGCGACGCCGCGGGGGTCAAGGCGGCGATGCGGGCCGTGCCCCTCTTCCTCTCGGCCCGGCTGCCGGCCCGGGTGGTGGTGCTGCCCGACGGCCACGACCCAGACACCTTCGTCAACCAGTACGGCCCGGCGGAGCTTAGGGCCCGGCTCGAAGCCGCCCTCTCCCTGCCGGAGTTCGCGATCGAGCAGCTGGTGGCCCGTCACGGCCTGGGGCTGGAGGGCAAGGGCCGCATCTTGGAGGAGCTCAGGCCAATGGTGGCCGCCATCGACGACCACGACCTCCAGCGTTCCCTGTTCATCTCCCACTTCAGCCGCACCCTGGGCCTGACTGCCGAGCAGTTGGGGGAGGCACTGGCCGGCGGCCCCGGCCTCCCCCCCGCCCCGCCCGTTCCGACCCCGGCCCTCCCCCGCCAGGGAATCCAGCTGACCGATAGCGAACGGCATCTGCTCGCCTTCCTGGTGCTCTATCCCGCCTGTCTGGATGACTTTGTCGAGGCCGGGCTGCTCGAGGTCATGGCCAGCCCGGCGGCGTTCGCCATCGTCGAGGCCATGCGGGAGGCGGCCCACCAGCCGCCGCCGGAGGGCGGGGCGGAGCGGCTGATGGACTACCTTTCGGGCCCGGAGGAACGTAATTTTGTCGCCGCGCAGCTCATTGACGCCCCCGCGAATCTGTCCGAGCGGGAACGGGAGGCGGCGGAGAAGATCGGCTGGCTCCGTGAACACCGCCGCAAGGCCCGCGCCCGGGAGTTGACCACCCGCATCAAGGAGGCCCAGCTCCAAAACGACCAGGCCCGGGTACTGGAACTCCTGGCGGAGAAGAAAAAACTCGGCCCCGGGGGCCAGGGTTGATTATTTTCTTCCAAATTCGTTTGTAATCGAATATCTATCAACAGTTTTGCGTCGATTCTCAACAAGGGGCCAGGGCGGGTGGCGTAGGGCGATGAGCAAGAAGAAGACCAGAGCGGAAAGGCACGGCGAGCCCCTGGAAACCTCGGACAACGAGGGCTTCGCCGGGAGGCCGGACGAGGTCGAGTCGGACGAGTTTTTGGATATCCTGTCCGACGAGGACGGCGACGCCGATTTCCTGGAGTTCTCCTCCCGCCCGCCCGGTGGTGACGACCACGACCATAACGAGGGCCTGGAGATCGCCTTCAACGACGACACCGCCGGGGAGGATTTCGCCCCCGACGCCCTAGACCCGGTCAAATCCTATCTGCGGGAGATGGGGGCGGTGCCCCTCCTGTCGTCGGCGGCGGAGACCGAGATCGCGGTCAGGATCGAGCGGGGCGAAAAGCAGGTCCAAAGCGCCCTTCTCTCCCTGCCCCTTGCCATGCCGATACTGGCCGGAATGGCCGCCGGGCTGCGGGACGGCAGCCTGGTCATCTGCGGCCTGATCAAGAATTTGGACGAGGGCGATCCCGTCCTGCTGCGGGAGGCCAAGGAAAGATTCCTCTGGCGGGTGACCGAGGCCCAGCGCCACCATCAGGAACGGGCCGCGCTGCAGGACGACTTCATGGGCCGGCCCTTAAACGACGAGGAGGCGGTCAAGCTGATGGTGCGCGTCGAGCGGTGCAGCCACGCCATCGCCGCCCTGTTCGACGACGTCAATCTGCAAAACCGTTACCTTGACGAGCTGACCGCCGCCCTTAAAGGGGTGGGCAGCCAAATGGACATGGCCCGGCAGGCCATCACCGCCGGCACCTCCAAACACGCGGCCAACTTTCTCCGGGAGCTGGAGGAGACCTCCGGCATGGATCACGAGACGGTGGAGCAGTCCCTGGCGGCGGTCAAGCAGGGCGAGCTTTTCTCCCGGGAGGCCAAGAACCGGCTGGTGCAGGCCAACCTGCGGCTGGTGGTCAGCGTGGCCAAGAAATACGCCAACCGGGGTCTGCAACTCCTGGATCTGATTCAGGAAGGTAACGTCGGCCTGATGCGGGCGGCAGAGAAGTTCGAATATCGGCGGGGATACAAGTTCAGCACCTACGCCACCTGGTGGATCCGGCAGGCCATCAACCGGGCCCTGGCCGATCAGGGACGCACCATCCGCATCCCGGTGCACATGATCGACCACATCAACCGCCTGATGCGCCAAACCAAGGAGTTCGTCCGCCAGCACGGCCGCGAGCCCAGCCCCGAGGAGATGGCCCTGGAGAGCGGCATGGACATAGACAAGGTCAAGTCCATGCTCAAGATCGCCAAGGAGCCCATCTCGCTCGATTCGCCGGTAGGCGACGGGGAAGACTCCTTCCTGGGCGACTTCATCGAGGACGCCAACGCCGTCTCCCCGGACGAGGCCACGGTCAAAAATAGCCTGCGGCGCAGCATCAAGCAGGTGCTGGCCTCCCTCTCCCCTCGGGAAGAGGCGGTGCTCAGGATGCGCTACGGCCTCGACACCGCAGTCGATCTGACCCTGGAGGAGGTGGGCCGCAACTTCGCGGTCACCAGGGAACGTATCCGGCAAATAGAGGCCAAGGCCTTGAAAAAACTAAAACATCCCACCCGCCGGGAGCGGCTGGCCAGCTTCCTGATCGACTGATCCCCCACCTTTCGTCCCGTCGCCGCCCCGAGGCGAAAAAGGTTGACAGCCCTCGCCCTTGCCTTATACATTCCCCTCCTGACCGACCGTGGAGGCCGGCTGCCCGGTCACTACCCTAGCCCCTCCCATGAGGATGGCGGCGCCCAAAGATAACCAAGTGGCTTGGCCTAGGCATGACTGAGACGACAGATCGAGACTGGCTGGCCTTATCCCTGGTGCCGGGATTGGGACCGGCCGGCTTCCGCCGGCTGCTGGACACCTTTGGCTCGCCGGCGGGGGTCTTCGGGGCCTCGGCCAAGGAGTTGCGCCAGGTTCCAGGCCTGCGCCCGGAGGCGGCGGCCGCCCTGGTGGCTGGCCCTCCCCGCCGGGAGGCCGAGGCGGAGATGGCCAGCCTGGCCCGGCTGGGCATCCGGATGCTCCGCTTCGGCAGCGAGGACTACCCCGCCCGGCTGGCCGCCATCTACAACCCGCCCATGCTGCTGTTCGTCAATGGCAGTACCGCGCTTCTGCACCGGCCCGCCCTGGCGGTGGTCGGCTCCCGGGCCGCCACCTCCTACGGACTCAAGATCGCCCACGACTTAAGCGCCCGGCTGGCCGGCCAGGGGCTGGTCATCGTCAGCGGCCTGGCCCTGGGCATCGACGCCGCCGCCCACCGGGGGGTGCTGGAGGCAGGCGGCGGCACGGTGGCGGTGCTGGGCTGCGGGCTGGATGTGCGCTACCCCAAGGCCAACTGGCGGCTGGCCGAGAAGATCGAGAGCCAAGGGGCGCTGGTCAGCGAGTATCGCCTCGCCACCCCGCCCGACGCCTTCCGTTTCCCGGCCCGCAACCGGATCATCAGCGGCCTCTGCCGGGGGGTGCTGGTGGTGGAGGCGGCCCAGCGTTCCGGGTCGCTGATCACCGCCCGCCTGGCCCTGGAGGAGGGACGCGAGGTCTTCGCCATCCCCGGCCGGGTGGATTCGGCAAAGAGCGCCGGCACCCATCGTCTGCTGCGGGAAGGGGCCAAGCTGGTGAGCGGCATTGACGACATCCTGGAGGAACTGGGCCCGTGGCCGGAGACGACCCCCCCGCCGGGGACGCCGGCGGCCAGGGGGGAGGAGTCAACCGCCGCCTTGAGCCCCGAGGCCCGGCTGGTACTGGGGCTCCTGGAGGTCTATCCCCAACCCATCGACACTATCATCAACCAGGCGCGCCTGGGGGCGGCCAAGGTCAACGAGGTGCTGCTGCAGCTAGAGCTGCACGGCCTGATCGAGGCCCTGCCCGGCCAGCGGTATCGCGCCCTGTCATAAATAAGGAACCCGGATGGCCAAGTCATTAGTAATCGTCGAATCCCCCACCAAGTCGCGAACCATCCAGCGCTATCTCGGCAGCGATTTCGAGGTCAAGGCCTCGGTGGGCCATGTCCGCGACCTGCCGGTCAAGACCTTGGGCGTCGATATCGAGCACGACTTCGCCCCCCAGTACGAAACCATCCGCGGCAAGGGCCAGATCCTGGCCGAGCTGGTCCGGGCCGCCAAGCAGGCCGAGGCCATCTACCTGGCCCCCGACCCGGACCGGGAGGGCGAGGCCATCGCCTACCATATCGCCCACGAGCTTAAGGCGGTGAGGAAGCCGGTGTACCGGGTGCTCTTCCACGAGTTGACCAAGAAGGCCATCCTCTCGGCCATCGACCAGGCCGCCGACATCAACCAGCGGCTGTTCGAGGCCCAGCAGACCCGCCGCATCCTCGACCGGCTGGTGGGCTACCAGATCTCCCCCCTGCTCTGGGACAAGGTGCGCCGGGGCTTGAGCGCCGGACGGGTGCAGTCGGTGGCGGTGCGGATGATCTGCGAGCGGGAAGAGGAGATAGCGCGTTTCGTCTCCGAGGAGTACTGGACGATCGACGCCAGCCTGGAGGGCCAAACGCCGCCTAGGTTCACGGCCCATCTTGACCAGGTCGACGGCAAGAAGGCGGCCATCTCCAACCAGGATCAGGCCCAGGCGATCAAGGCCGAGCTGGGTCAGGCCACCTTTACGGTCGGCCGGGTGGAGAAAAAACAAAAAAAGCGCCACCCGGCCCCCCCCTTCATCACCAGCTCCCTGCAGATCGAGGCCAACCGCAAGCTGCGCTTCTCGGCCAAGAAGACCATGACCCTGGCCCAGCGTCTCTACGAGGGCATCGAGGTGGGCGCCGACGGCCCCACCGGGCTGATCACCTACATGCGCACCGACTCCACCCGGATCAACGACGAGGCCCTGGCCGAGGCCCGGGGCTTTATCGGCCAGACCTACGGCCAAAATTTCCTGCCCGCCAAGCCCAACCTCTACAAGACCAAGAAATCGGCCCAGGACGCCCACGAGGCCATCCGGCCCACCGAGGTCGCCAAGACCCCGGAGCGGATGGCCGCCTATCTGGACCGGGACCTGCTCAAGCTCTACACCCTGATCTGGAAACGTTTCGTGGCCAGCCAGATGGCCGACGCCCTCTACGACCAGACCACCATCCTGATCGGGGCGGGCCGGTATCAGCTCAAGACGGTGGGCACCATCATCCGTTTCCCCGGCTTCATGACCCTCTACGTGGAGGCGGCGGGCGACGAGGCCGGCAAGGAGGGCGAGGACCAAGAGCTGCCCCTGCCCAACCTGAGCGAGGGTGACAGCCTGCGCCTGCTGGAGCTGGCGGCGGAGCAGCACTTCACCCAGCCGCCGCCCCGCTACACCGAGGCCTCGCTGGTCAAGGCCCTGGAAGAGAACGGGGTGGGCCGGCCCAGCACCTACGCCACCATCCTGTCCACCATCCAGGACAAGGAGTACGCCCGGCTAGAACAGCGCAAGTTCCACCCCACCGACCTCGGCAAACTGATCAACGGCCTGCTGCTCAAGCATTTTCCGGCCATCATGGACATCGAGTTCACCGCCGCCATGGAGCGCCAGCTCGACCAGGTGGAGGAGGGCAAGATCGAGTGGCTGAACATCCTGCGCGACTTCTACGGGCCGTTCAAAACCGCCCTGGACTTGGCCAAGGAAGGCATGACCTCGGTCAAGCGGGCCATCACCCCCACCGATATCCCCTGCGCCCTGTGTGCGGGCAAGATGGTGATCCGCTGGGGCAAGAACGGCGAGTTTCTGGCCTGCGAAAACTACCCGTCCTGCAAGAATACTCAAGATTTCACCAGGGGTGAGGACGGCTCCATCCAGCCGGTGCGGCGGGATCAGCCCGAGGAGTCGAGCGAGCGCTGCGAGAAGTGCGGCAAGCCGATGGTGTACAAGCAGGGCAAGTTTGGCCGCTTCCTGGCCTGCTCCGGGTATCCCGACTGCCATCACATCAAGGCGGAGACCACCGGGGTGGGCTGCCCGGAGCCCGGCTGCCCAGGCATGCTGGTCAAGAAGCTCTCCAAGCGCGGCAAGGTCTTCTACGCCTGCGATCAATACCCAAGATGCAAATTCGCCCTCTGGGATCGGCCAGTGGCCACCCCCTGCCCCACCTGCGGCGCCGCCTTCCTGGTGGAAAAGACCAGCCGCAAGGGAGGCGGGGCCAGGCTCGCCTGCCACCACCCCGACTGCGGCTATGTTAAACGCCAGGAGGAAGAGGACTAAAATCCCTCCCCGCCTCCGGGACAGACCAACCTTTGGGGTCAAAACCTTTGGGGTCAGGTCTTGCTATCACGCAAAAGTTCCCCGAACGACGCAAGTTTGGGGCCTGTTCGCCCCTCAGCACGACAGAGCCGTTGGTCAAGCGCCAAAAATGATGATCTCGCAAAAAGGTAGCCGATGGCTAAGCAAAAGGGCCGATATACAAGGCGCGGGGTGTGTTTGGCGAGGGAGGCCATACAGATGGTATGCCGAACGAGCCAAACCGTCCCGCAACGCAGTAGATCGGACTTTTTGCGACGCCATCAAAAATATGCTATAAAGTCGCCATGAAGATGGCGCTGATCCAGACCAACCCCACGGTGGGTGATTTTGATGGCAACCTGCAGGCCATCCTCTCCTGGGCCGAACGGGCCAGGGAGGCGGGTTGCGGGCTGGCGATCTTCCCGGAGCTGGCCTTGAGCGGCTACCCGCCCCTCGACCTCCTGGAGCGGCCCGCCTTCATCGACCGGCAGCTGCGGGCCGGGCGCGAGCTGGCGGAACGGGCCTTGGGCATCGACCTCCTCGGCGGGCTCATCACCCGGCACACGGCGGACACCGGCAAGCCCCTGCACAACAGCGCCGCCCTGATTTCAGGCGGCCAGACCCGGCTGATCCACAAACGTCTCCTGCCCACCTACGACGTCTTCGACGAGGCCCGCTACTTCGAGCCCGGCGCGGAGAGCGCCTCCCTCCCCTGGCAGGGGCTGCACCTGGGGGTCACCATCTGCGAGGACATCTTCAACGACCCGGCGCTGGCCGGCGGGCCTTTGAGCACCGGGCCGGGCCGGGTCCACGACGCCCCCCGCAAACTCTACCAGCAAAACCCCGTGGCCGACCTGCTGGCCGACCCCGCCCGGCGGCCCGACCTGCTCGTCAACCTCGCCGCCTCGCCCTTTCAGACCGGCAAGTCGACGGCCAAAATCGACTTCTTCTCCCGCCTCTGCCGGCGACACCGCCTGCCGCTCCTCTACGTCAACCAGGTGGGCGGCCAGGACTCCCTGCTTTTCGACGGCCAGAGCCTGATCCTGGGGCCGGATGGCCGCCTGCTGGCCAGGGCCGCCGCCTTCCGGGAAGACATGGTGGTCTTCGATACCGTGAAGGCGGCCAGCCAACCCGGAATCGTCCCCCCCCCGGAGGAGGCCCCGGCCCTGATCTTCGAGGCCCTGGTGATGGGCGTCCGGGACTATCTCGGCAAATGCGGCTTCCGCTCGGCGGTGCTGGGCCTAAGCGGCGGCATCGACTCCGCCCTCACCGCCGCCATCGCCGCCGCCGCCCTGGGGCCGGAGAATGTCCTGGGCGTCGCCCTGCCCTCGCCCTACACCGCCAGGGAAAGCGTCGAGGACGCCCGCCAGCTGGCGGAGAACCTGGGCCTGCGCTTTGCCACCATCCCCATCGGCCCCACCTTCGCCACCGAGCTGGCCACCCTGGCGCCGCTCTTCGCCGGCACCCCCCAGGGGATCGCCGAGCAGAATCTCCAGGCCCGCATCCGGGGCAATTTACTGATGGCCCTGGCCAACAAGTTCGGACATCTTCTGCTCTCCACCGGCAACAAGTCGGAGCTGGCGGTGGGCTACTGCACCCTCTACGGCGACCTGAGCGGCGGCCTGGCGGTGATCTCCGACGTGCCCAAGGTGATGGTGTACCGCATCTGCCGCCATATAAACCGCGACCGGGAGATCATCCCGGCCCGCACCATCGTCCGGGCGCCCACCGCTGAACTGGCCTTGAACCAGCGGGATCAGGACGACCTGCCGCCCTACGAGGTCCTCGACCCCATCCTGGCCGCCTACCTGGAGGAAAACCGGGGCGTGGCCGAGATCGTGGGCCTGGGCTTCGACGAGCAGGTGGTCAGGGAGGTGGTGCGCCGGGTGAACGCCAACGAGCACAAGCGCCAACAGGCGCCGCTGGGGCTGAAGGTCACCAGCAAGGCCTTTGGCCTGGGTCGGCGCTATCCGGTCTGCCAACGCTTCCGGGAAGACGGGTGATTAATTACCAAGGCCGGGCCACGACCGGCCAGCACCTGGAGGATCTGGCCTGCGGCTACTGGCTCTCCGAGACGCTGTTCGCGGCCCTGAGGCTTGCGCTGTTCGCCCATCTGGAGCCGGGGCCACTGCCACTCGCCGGCCTGGCCCGCCGGGCGGACTGCCAGGAGGCGCCGCTGGCGCGGCTGCTCCTGGCCCTAGAAGGGCTGGGGCTGGTCGAGTGCGAGGCGGGAGGCTGGCGGAACGCCCCGCTTGCCAGCCGCCATCTGGTGCCGGATCAACCCGAATTCCTGGGCGATTTTCTCCTCTACCGCCGCTACCTCACCCCGTCCTGGCACGACCTGGCCCCCAGGGTGGCGGGCCGCGAGCTGGCCCCGGAGCTTAGCCGGGAGGACGATTACCAGACCCGCACCTACCACTACGTCCGGGCCCTGGATCAACTGGCCAGGGTCAAGGCCGTCGAGATCGAGAGACGGCTAACGGCTGACGCCTGGGCCGGGCCGATCCTCGATATTGGCGGCGGGGCCGGGGCCGTAAGCCGACGGCTGAGACGGCCCGGCGAGACGGTGGTGCTCCTCGAACTGCCCGAGGTGCTGAGCGCCGCCCGCAGACTCTATCCCCAGCCTGAGGACTGGCGGGGCATCGCCGGCGAGGAGGGCGATTTCCGGGATCCTCACCGCCCGGCAGGCCGCCGCTTCGGGCTCATTATCATGGCCAATTTCCTGCACACCTACGAACCGGAGGAGGCCAGGCGGCTGACTGCCAAGGCCGCCGGATTGCTGGCGCCGGACGGCCTGCTGCTGATCCACGACTACTTCCCCGACCGGACGCCGCGCCAGGGCCGGCTCTACGACCTGAACATGCTGCTCAACACCGCCGCTGGCGTCTGTCATCCGGCCCAGGACGTAAGCTATTGGCTCGCCGGTCTCGGTCTTACGCCCCAAACCCTAGACCTGCCCTCCGACTCAGGCCTGATCCTCGCCCGGAGACCGCCATCATGCCCATGAGCAACCCCCAACTGCCCCCGCGGCCTTACCGCTTGCCCTTCCGGCTCCTGATCCTGCTCCTGCTGGTGGTGATTGGACTGGTCATCCTGCGGGAAAATTTGAAAAAACGTCCGCGTCAGCTATATCAAACGGTAAACGGCCAGGTGGAGATGTGCCTGTCCTGCCACCAGGGGGAACGCCTGGACCCGGCCCACGACGTGACGGTGCTCGGCTGCTCCTCCTGCCACCTGGGCGATCCCCAGGCCACCGGCAAGACCGCCGCCCACCGGGGCATGGTCGAGAACCCCGGCGACCTGCGGGTGGTGAACCGCACCTGCGGGGTCAACGGCTGCCACGCCATCGACGTGCCCAAGGTCAAAAATTCACTCATGGCCACCAACCGCGGCATCCTGGCCACCCTGCTCTACTACTGGAAGGAGGCCCCCAATCAGTACAGCGACCTCACGGTCGAGCAGCTGATCAAGACCGGCCAGACCTCGCTGGCGCTCGACTATTTCCGCAAGCTCTGCGCCACCTGCCACCTCTGGAAGCAGAAGCACGACCTGCCCGGCTTCCTGGCCAAGAAGGGCGGCGGCTGCACCGCCTGCCACCACCAGAAGAACCCCGCTCCGCCGCCGCCGGGCAAGAAGAAATCCCACCCCTTAATCACCAAGAAGATCCCGGTGGAGAACTGCGTCCGCTGTCACAACCGCTCGGGCCGGATCGGCATCTCCTACACCGGGCAGTACGAGTCCGAGGGTTCCGGGGCGCCGATCGAGCACGGCCAGATGTCCTCCCACCGCCTGCCGGGCGACCGTTTCGCCCTCTCGCTGCCGCCGGACGTGCACTTTACCAAGGGCCTGGCCTGCATCGACTGCCACACCAGAAACGAGGTCATGGGCGACGGCAAGCGTTACGCCCACTTCGAGGAACAACTGGAGATCAGCTGCACCACCTGCCACACCAAGGGCCGGCCCGGAATCACCAACAAAAACCACCGGCTGAACAATATCGACTTCAAGGACAGCCTGCCGGTACTGGTGGGCAAACTGGACGGCAAGCGGCACCCGCTTAATCCGCCCCGACCCGAGGC
>JAJYJA010000239.1 GCA_021789795.1 Deltaproteobacteria bacterium
CGATATACAAGGCGCGGGGTGTGTTTGGCGAGTGAGGCCATACAGATGGTATGCCGAACGAGCCAAACCGCCCCGCAACGCAGTAGATCGGTCTTTTTGCGACGCCATCAAGAGTAGATGATATAGGAGTCGCCTGGCAGATGGTAGCCTAATTATCCGAAGCGACGATTTTTTTAGGAGCCGTCACCAAAGCACTTCCCCCAGTTCCTCCCCTCCGTTTAGGGCCTTGCGGGGTTGCCTTGCAAATATCCTTCCCTTGTGGGGGGCATCCCGGCGGAAGACGCCTTTTTTCGCTGCCGGGAGAAAATGAGAACGCGGTTTGCAAGAGCGGTTTGCAATAGTGGGGCGCAGACGTCAACCCGCGCCGCCCGCCTTGACGGCGGTCACGAAGGGGGAGGATAGCCTGGCTGCGACTCACGGATGGGGCCTGGCAAAAAAAGAGCTGCTTCACATTTATGGGCTTGTTTTTTCAAAAAATCGTGGTGTATAGTTTGAAAGAAAGCGTAGCCGAGCCCGCCTGGCCGGGATAAGCCGTCGAGTAGAAATAACCTTGAGAATAAATCAAGTCCCACGGCGACGACCTTAAGGCGCGGTAAGAGTCGTGAGCAATGTTTCAAAGTTGTTTCTGCCCGGCTCCTCATGCCAGGCCGACGACTCGGTAAGTCAGGGGCCATTTCTTGTAACGCCACATACAATCATTTCTATTAAGGAGAGACAGATGAATGCACGTCGAGTCGTCAACAATCAACAGGGCTTCACCCTTATCGAAATCATCGCCGTGCTGGTGCTCCTGGGCATCCTGGCCGCCGTGGCCATTCCCAAATACATGGACCTGACCGACACCGCCCGCCAGAAGGCGGCCCAGGGGCAGATCTCCGAGGTCAAGGGACGGCTGTCCTCCGGACTTAACGGCTACATGCTCGCCAACTCAGGCACCAAGCCATCCGCCGGAGACCTTATCAACTGTCTGAACGGAGTGGCTGCCGGTACTGGCACCTGCCCCTCGGGCGGCGCGGCCAACACCTGTCCCGCCGCCGCCACCACCGAGGGCGATTTCGAGTTTGCCTGCGCCGCTTCCGGCGCCAACGCCGTGACCATCACCGTGACCAAGGTCCAGAATGTTACCCTGACCACGCCGGTAACCGGCACCTTTACGATCCAGTAACCTTACCAGCTCTTGTCGGCGGCCATTATAGCTGCTGACCCGGCACCTTGCGGATAACGCCCGATGCGCACCTTAAGCCGCCACCGGGAGCAGCGGGGCTTTACCTTAGTCGAAATCATCGCCGTGCTGGTGCTCCTGGGCATCCTGGCGGCGGTGGTGGCGCCCAAATACATGGATCTAACCGATACCGCCCGGCAGAAGGTGGCGGTGGGGCAACTCTACGAGGTCAAGGTCAGGCTCAAGGACGGGCTTCAGGGGTACAAACTGGTCAACAACGGCAGCCTGCCGCCGGACGCGGCCACCCTGCTCGCCTACGTGAACGGCCAGTTACCCGATGCCTGCCCCACCACCCCCACCACCGAAGGGGATTTCGAGTTCAGTTGTTCCACCTCGGGCATGGTGATCACCATCACGGTAAGCAAGGTGCAGGGGGTGAAGATCACCAGCGGCAACACCGATACCTACATCGTGCAGTGAGCGTCGCGGGACAACCCTTGTTAATTCGGTAATCGGCCCAGGAAGGCGGCATCCTAGCGGGGCCGCCTTCCTGGTTTGCGGGCCTGGGGCAACTACCCCGGCGCCACGCATGGCACATCAAATGGAATACTTCTCCCTGCTCAGGCTTCAGAAAGAGCCGTTCTCCAACTCTCCCGACCCGGAGATGTTCTTCCAGTCACCCCAGCACCAGGGGTGTCTGCAGAAACTCGAACTCGCCATCCGTCTGCGGCGGGGCCTAAGCGTGGTGCTGGGCGACATCGGCACCGGCAAGAGCACCCTCTGCCGCCAGCTCATCCAGATGTTGAGCCGCGAGGACGCCAAGGTGCGGCCCCACCTCATCCTAGACCCCGAGTTTACCTCCCCGCTGGAGTTCTTAGCCACCATGACCAGCACCTTCGGCATCGCCCCACCCGGCGAGGCGATGTCCGAATGGCGGCTTAAGGAGGCCATCAAGAATCATCTCTTCGAGCAGGCGGTGGAGCAAGGCCGAATCACCGCCCTCATCATCGACGAGGGCCAGAAACTACCTGACTTCTGCCTGGAATTGCTCAGGGAATTTCTAAACTTCGAGACCAACCAGCACAAGCTGTTGCAGATCGTCATCTTCGCCCAGGAGGAGTTCCAGACGGCCTTAAAGGGCAAGGCCAACTTCGCCGACCGGATCACCACCTTCCACCGTCTGCGGCCCTTGAATCTCCGGGAGACCAGGGCCATGATCGCCTTTAGGCTCGACCGCTCGCGCACCGAGCCCGGCCCCCGGCCCCGGCTGTTCACCCTGCCGGCCATCCTCGCCATCTACCTCCTGACCCAGGGCTATCCCCGCCGCATCGTCATGCTCTGCTCCAAGGCGGTGATCCTCATCCTCGTCAACCAGCGCCGTCAGGCCGGGGTACGGGAGGTGCTGCGGGCGGCCCGCGAACTGGCCGCCACCCCGCTGGGGGGGCTAAAGAGAGAAAAAAACTCGCTGGGGGTGATGTTCGGGGTCGGGCTGGCGGCCCTGGCGCTGGCCCTGATGGTGACGCGGCTGCCGGTCCGGCCCCGCCGTCCGGCCCTCCCCCGTCCGGCCCTCCCCCGTCCGGAATTGGCACGGGCCGCGCCCCAGCCGCCGCCGATGGCGCGGCCCGTGCCAATTCCGCCACCCGCTGCCCCGCCACCATCCCCCTCCCCTACCCCGCTGCCCGC
>JAJYJA010000240.1 GCA_021789795.1 Deltaproteobacteria bacterium
CCAAGGCAGGGGGTGTGTCGGGACGCCGATTAAGGCGATCAGCATCCCTATGACCTCATCGATCACGATCAGTCCGGGGTCCTTGCGATCGGTGATCTTCTCCGCCGCCCCGGCGGTGTAAACCGCCAGCCAAAAGATGCCGGCCAGGGCAAGGGGGTAGCCCAGGCCCGGCAGACGGAGGAGCAGGAGGTTTACCGGCAGGGCGATCAGGCTGCCCCAGGTGCCGGGGGCGACCGGCAGATACCCGACCCCGCCACCGCTGGCGATGAGCATGATCAGACGGATCACGGCCCCGCACCCTGGCGGCCGGCGGGGGCAATATTCTCCGGCGGATCGGGGGTGAAACTCGCCTCCGGCTGGCGGAGCACGGCCCGGTAGATCTCGCCGATCGGCAGGCCGCTGGCCAGGGCGAGCCGCCGGCAATCCTCGTACTCCGGGGTAAGGCGCGGGCCCTGGGGGGCGGTGGCGAGTTTGGCCCGCACCGGCCCTAGTTCGGTGGCCACCGTCCCCAGTACCCGCGGCAGGGTGATCCGCCGTTCCTCCCGCAGCCTGAGGCCGATGGCCGAGGTCTCGGCCAGGAGCCGCCCGGCCACGCCCTGGGCCGTCGCCGGCGGGGCGATGACCTCCAGCCGGAAGCCGGGCCGGCCCTTCTTCATCTGGATGGGGAGCAGATAGACATCGAGCGCCCCGGCGTCAAAAAGCCGGTCGCTGACGTGCGGGAAGGTCTCGGGCGACCAGTCGTCGAGGCTGGTCTCGATGACGGTGACCACCTGGGCCTCGGGCAAATCCTGGCGCCGTCCAATCATGATGCGCAGCAGGTTGGGCCGGCCGTCGGCGCGGAGATTCGAGCCCGCGCCGTAGCCCACCCGCTCGACGGTCATGGCCGGCAGGGGCCCGAAACCGACGGCCAGGGCCTTCAAGATGGCCGCCCCGGTGGGGGTGACCAGCTCCTGCGCCACCTCCACCCCGTACACCGGCAGTCCGCGCACCAGCTCGCACACCGCCGGGGCCGGCAGGGGCAGGGGCCCGTGGGCCGAAGCCGTCCAGCCCTGGCTGGGCATGGGCAGCGGCGAGGCGGTAAGCTCGTTGATCTGGAAATAGCTAAGCCCGATGGCGGCGCCCACCACATCGACGATGCTGTCCACCGCCCCCACCTCGTGGAAGTGCACCTCCTCCGCCAGACAGCCGTGCACCGCGGCCTCGGCCTGGGCCAGGGTCGCGAAGATGGCAAGGGCCTGGTCCTTGACCGCCGGGGCGAGACGACTTTTTTCGATCAACTCCCGGATGTCAAGCCAGGTGCGCGGCTGCGGCTCGCCCGTGACCTCAACCGTGATCCCGGTCGCCTTGATGCCGGCCTGCCGGGTACTGGTGTGGGCCGAAAGCCGGTAGCCTTCCAGATCTAGCCGTCCCAGTTCTTCCCGCAGGACGGCGAGGGGCAGGCCGGCGTCGATCAGGGCGGCCAGGAACATGTCGCCGCTGATCCCGGAGGGGCAATCGGCATGGGCCGCCGGAGGGTTGGACATGGCGTCAGCCCAGAACCACGCCCGGCGGCAAGGGACAACCGCGCAGGAAATCGGCCACCGGCATCCGTCTCTTGCCCTCGGCCTGCACCTCACGGGTCAGCAGCCGGCCCTGGCCGCAGGCCACCACCAGGCCCTCCCTGCCCGCCCGCACCACGGCGCCGGGCGGCTCGGGGCCGGCCTCGTCAAGCACCACCGGGGAGAAGAGCTTGAGCTGCCGACCGGCCAGGGAGGTGAAGGCGTGGGGCCAGGGGTCGAGGGCCCTAATCTGGCAACTGATGGCCCAGGCCCGCCGCGACCAGTCGATCCGGCCATCCTCCTTGCTTAAGGGCGGGGCCAGGGTGGCCAAGGCGTGATCCTGCTTGATCGGGCTCAGCCTCCCCGCCGCCGCCTGATCGAGGGCGCCAAGCAGCAGCTCGCCGCCCAGCTCCGCCAGCCGGGGGATGAGGCTTGAGGCGGTGTCCTGATCGCCAATCGGCAGGCGGCCACTAAGCAGCATGTCGCCGGTATCCAGCCCGGCGTCCATCTGCATGATGGTAATCCCGGTCTCGGTCTCGCCGCGCAGAATGGCCGTCTGGATGGGGGCGGCGCCCCGGTATTTGGGCAGTAGGGAGCCGTGGACGTTGAGACAGCCCAGCCGAGGCAGGGCGAGGATGGCGGGGGTGAGGATGCGGCCGTAGGCGGCCACCAGGATGAGATCGGGCCGGTAGCCGCCAAGCTGATGCAGAAATTCCGGGGTCTTGATCCGCGCCGGTTGCAGCACCTCGATCCCCGCCTCCTGGGCCAGGGTCTTGACCGGGGGCGGGGCGAGCCGGTGACCGCGGCCCTTGGGCCGGTCCGGTTGGGTGACCACCGCCAGCACCTGTTCCCGCCGGTCGATGAGCTTTTTCAACCCCGGCACCGCAAACTCCGGGGTGCCCATGAAGATCAGGCGTAGGTTAGATGGGGGCATGGCTGGTTCTGTTCCCGGCGGGGCCTAGGGCTTGTTCTGCTCCTCGGCCAGAATCTTCTTTATTTTTTTCTTGTAGAGGCCGCGCTTGAGCGAGCTTATCCGGTCGATGAACAGCTTGCCCTCTAGATGGTCGCACTCGTGCTGGATGACCCGGGCGAAGAAGTCGCAGGCCTCGAACTCGCTGGTGGCGCCCTTTAGATCCTGGGCCCGGACCACGATCTTCTGAAACCGCTCCACCTTGGTGGAGTACTCCCGCACCGAAAGGCAGCCCTCCACCTCCACCTCCGAGCCCTCGCCGTGCAGGATCTCCGGGTTGATAAGGGCGATGGCCTGGCGATCCTCGTCCTCCTCCTTCTTGGAGGTGTTGATCAC
>JAJYJA010000241.1 GCA_021789795.1 Deltaproteobacteria bacterium
CAGCTCCTCGAAGCTCAAGTGCCGGGTGCCGATGGCCGGGGGGTTGAAGTAGTCGCGGCCCAGGATGCTCTCGTTGATCAGGCCCTCCTCCTGGGCCAGCCGGTAGAGCGGGGTGCCGTAGTAGGGGATGGCCAGGTGCAGCTCCATGAAGTCGGCGTCGATGGCGAAGATCATCTCCTGCGTCGCCTTGAGGTGTTCCCGCGACTCCCAGGGGAAGCCCACCAGGTAGAAGCCGAAGGTCTTGAGTCCTGCCTGGCGGGCGTAGCGGGCCGCGGCCAGGTTGTCCTCCAAGGTGGCGCCCTTCTTGATCCGTTGCAGGGTCTCGGGGCTGCCGGACTCGAACCCGAAGGCCACCAGCCAGCAGCCGGCCCGCCGCATCATGGTCAGCACCTCCAGGTCCAGGGGCCGGGTGCGGGAGTTGGCCACCCAACGGATCTTGCCCGCGAGCTCGGAGCGGCAAATCGCCTCGCACAGCTCGGCCACCCAGGCCTTGCGGAAGGTGAAGGTGTCGGAACGGAAGAAGAAGTTCCTGATCCGGTGCTGGTGGTAGCACTCGCTGAGCTCGGCCAGGATGTTCTCCGGCGAGCGCAGCCGCACCTTGACCCCGGAGATGATCGGGGTCAGGCAGTAGATGCAGGCTGCGGCGCAGCCCCGGGAGGTGACGATGGTGGCCTGGGGCTCGCCGGTGTCGGGCCGGACGTAGAGGTGGTTGGGCATCAGGGTGCGATCCGGGAAGACGAGTCCGTCCAGTTCGCTCTCGAAGCAGGCGAAGCTGGTCTTTCGCCACCCCCCGTCCCGCCGGTAGAGGATGCCGTTGACCGCCGTCAGCTCGCCCGTGCCGTAATGGGCGCTAACCAGGGCCGCGACGATGAAGTCGCTCTCCCCGCCGATCAAGTAATCCACCGCCGTCAGGTCGAGCTGGGCGAGCAGCCCCGGCTCGGGGTCGAAGAACAGGGCGCCTTTCAAGATCACCACCAGCTCGGGCCGGCGGGCCTTGAGCCGGGCGGCCAGGGCCAGGTCGCCGAAGATGGTGGCGTTGGTGATGCTGATCATCAAGACCTGGGGGGCGAAGCGGTCGAACTCGGCAAGCAGGCTGGACTCGGGCATACCCTCGCCCTGGAAGTCCCGCAGACAGACGGCGAAGCCCTCGCGCTTTAAGGCGGCGGCGGCGTAACCCAGGTCGTTGCAGGCCCTAAGGCTGGTGGCGGTCGAGTCCTCGACGTTGCCCTGGGAACGATCCTCGCCCCGCTGGTAGGGCTTGCCCGGCGGATAGATGAGCATCACCCGGCGCATCGGTCAGCGGCCTCCTCCCGGCGGCAGGGTGAGCGTCCAGGGCACAGGCCAGATCTTGAGCCGATGGCCGCTGTCCCGGCGCCAGAGGGATATTTCGTCCGACCAGCGCGGCCAGGCGGGGTCAAAGACCCTGGCCGGGGTGTTGAAGTTGCCAAACTCCCGCCCACCCCAGAATAACGCCAGGGCCAGGAGCGCCACCCGGACGAGGTTTGAGACGGTAAGAAACCTGGCCCCGGCGATCTCGGTGCCGCAGATGATGAGCAGCCAGACGAGGACGTTGGGCACGTAGTAGTATCGCTGGGCCGCGTAGGGGCTGATCAGGGCCGCCGGGCTCTCGACCAGGGCGCGGATGGTGGCGGGCACGGCCAGAAGCAGGAAGGCGAGCGGCAAGAGGTAGCGGGCCGGGCCGGGAACTCCCAGGGCCAGCCAAAAAAGAAAGGCCAGGACCGAGAGGAGTCCGCCGTAGCCCGCCGTCTGGTAGGCCCAGCCACCCTGGACGGCGAGTTGGTGCAGGTTTTGGGCCAGCGGCGTGCTGGAAGCCGGGCCTAGAAAGTTGAGCAAGAGCGATTTGACCGTCAGGATTAGCCCCAGGGAGGGCAGGGGCGCCCATACGGCTCGTCCGGGCAGGTTGAGCCCTGCCGCTCGGACAAGTCCGGCGTCGAGGCTGGCCGAGTGGCTAAAGGCCATCACCCCGGCCTGGATGCACCCACACAGGCCGAGCAGCCCGGCCCAAACGGTAAGCTCACCATCCTTCTCCCGCGCCGCCCGCAGCCAGTAAAGGGGGAAGAGGAGACAGGAGGGCGGCCCGGTCAGGCCGGAGAGCGCCAGCAGGGCCCGGAGCAGGCCTCGGGTACAGGGTGAGGGGGGAGGCGGCTCAAGGAGGAGCAGGGCGGTGAACAGGCAGAGGTAAAACTGGCTGTTGACGGTATTCAGCCAGCCCTCGTAGCTGAGCGGGGCCAGGAGGACGGCGGCGAGGGCCAGGGCCTTGCGGTCCGTTCCCGGCCAATACCGGCTCCGGCCAAAGACGATCAGCAACAGCGGCGCCGTCTGGGCCAGGAGGGCCAGCAGGGTGGTGGCCAGGGGGGCGTGGGCGAGCGGCGTAAGTCTTGCCGCGACCAGGGAGGCCAGGTTGGGATAGAGCGAGTAGTAGCCCAGATGGGGTTGCCGCAGGGTGTCCCAGACCCCGTGGGCACGGGCGTAGGAGAAAAAGACCGTGCCCTCCTCGGCCCAAAAACGGGGCGAGGTGAAATAATCCGGTTCCCGGAGGGCCAGGGCCAGCGCGGCCAGGAGTAACAGACCCCCGGTCCCGGCAAGCGAGCTGAGGGGGCGGGTTTCCTGGTTCGCTTTCACGGCGGCGCGGTTTCTGAGGAGAGAGGAATTAAAGCGGTGGATCTTCCTGCTCGATCCGGCCCCGCTCGAAGACAAACAAATACCATGCTGGCCATCTGATAACGTCGTAGCATTGAAGGAGTAACCTTCAACCTACCAGATCAGAGGAGGCCAGCATGGTAAAATCAAGTGTATCAAATCTTCAGCAGTTTGTAAGCGGTT
>JAJYJA010000057.1 GCA_021789795.1 Deltaproteobacteria bacterium
CTCCAGCGGCCCCAAGGGATACGTCCTGGCCTGGTATTGAGCGAAGCGGACGACGAGGGAGACAACCATGGAACATCACAAGCTGGTCTTGCCAGGGCACTTGAATCATTACGGTTTCCTCTTCGGCGGCAACCTGTTGCAGTGGGTGGACGAGTACGCCTGGATCGCCGCCAGCCTGGATTATCCGGGGGCCAAGTTCGTCACCATCGGCATGGATCGGGTGGTGTTTCGGAAGAATATCCGCAACGGTACCATCCTGAAGTTCATCATCGAACGGGTGCGGGCCGGCACCACCTCGGCTCAGTACGGGGTGCTGGTATTCAGGGGCAACGGCAAGGACTGCGACAACGAGCCGCTCTTCTCCACCAACGTCACCTTCGTCAACGTCGATCAGCGGGGTAGCAAGCTGCCGCTGCCGGACTACGTCCAGCGGGCCGAGTGAGCGGGCCGCGACCTTGAGCCAGGCAGGCGCGGGCGGGGTGAAGTCCGCCAAGTCCGCCCCGCCCGCCTTTCCGCTTGAAAAACCGTCGCTTTCAGGTTAAAAAGTGCCGCCGACACGGAAGGAGATAAGCCGGGGCCCGAATTTTAAATACCAAAAGATGGCGGTGTGTCCCGCCGGCCTCTCTGCCTTCTGATTCCTGACTTCTGATTCCTGGAGAAAACCATGTACACCGCCGCCGACCTAAGAAAGGGCTTAAAGCTGGAAATTGATGGCTACCCTTACATCGTCACCGAGTTCCAATTCGCCAAGCCTGGCAAGGGCCAGGCCCTGTACCGCACCAAGATGCGCAACATGGTGAACGGCAACATGCTGGAGCGCACCTTTCGCTCCAACGACAAGTTCGAGAAGGCGGATTTGGAGGAGCGGCCCATGCAGTACCTCTACTCCCAGGGCGACGACTTCATCTTCATGGATACCCAGAACTACGAACAGATGACCATCGCCCGTGACCATCTGGGGGAAAATACCAGTTACATGACCGACAACATGGAGGTGCAGGTGCTGCTCTTCCGTGGCGCCCCCATCGGGGTCACCCTGCCGATCACCGTTACCTTGCGGGTGATCAAGGCCGACCCCTGGGCCAAGGGCGACACCTCGGGCTCGGACTCCAAGCCGGTCACGGTCGAGACCGGCTACGAGCTGCAGGTGCCGCCCTTTGTTGACGAGGGCGAGCTGATTCAGATCGACACCCGCACCGGCGAGTACATGACCCGGGTCAAGGGCTGATGGCGTCGTCCTTAAAATAGCGGATGAAACCCCAGCGTCTGTCCGTTTTGCGCCAACGCGCCGCCCTGATCCAGGCGGCGCGTTCGTTTTTTATCGGCCAGGGGTTTCTGGAGGTCGAGACCCCCATCCGCATCCCGGCCCCGGCCCCGGAGGCCCACATCGAGCCCGAGCCTTCTGGTCTCTGGTTCTTGCAGACCTCGCCCGAGCTGTGCATGAAGCGGCTCTTGGCCGCCGGGTGCGACAAGATCTTTCAGGTCTGCAAGTGTTTTCGCCGTAACGAGCGCGGTGACCGCCACCTGCCAGAGTTGACCATGCTGGAGTGGTACCGGGCCGGGGCCGATTACCGGGCGCTGATGGCCGACTGCGAGGCCCTGTTGCTCGCCCTGTGCCCCGGCGGCCGGCTGCGGGGGGCGGACGGCCAGCGGCTCGACCTCGCCCCGCCCTGGCCTCGGCTGACCGTGAGTCAGGCCTTTGCCCGTCATGCCTCCTTGTCCCTCGACCAGGCCCTGGCCGAGGGGCGTTTCGAGGAGGTCATGGCCTTCGAGATCGAGCCGTTTCTGGGCCGCGCCACCCCGCTCTTCCTGTGTGACTACCCCGCCAGCCAGGCCTCGCTTGCCCGTCTCGATCCCGATTGTCCCCAGGTGGCCCAGCGTTTCGAGTTTTATCTGGACGGGCTGGAACTGGCCAACGGCTTTTCGGAGCTGGTCGATGCCGTCGAGCAGCGGCGGCGGTTTGTGGAGGAGCGGGAGAGGATCGTGGCCCTGGGTCGCCCGCCCGGCCCCCTGCCCGAGCCCTTTCTGGCCGACTTGGAACGGATGCCGCCCGCGGCCGGTATCGCCCTGGGCCTGGATCGACTGGTGATGCTCTTCACCGGCAGCAGGAACATCGACCAGGTGGTGGCCTTCACCCCCGAGTCGTTATGATTCGTCTAACCTGTCTGCCCGAGCCGGGCCTGGATGGCCTTCAGATCCTGCCAGGCCCCCTGTTTAAGTTCTTGATGCTTGAGCAGCAGGTCAGGGGCAAAGGTGGCGCGCAGGGGGAGTCCCTGGCAGTCGTGGAAGCGCCCGCGCAGGGCGTGGAGGGGGGTGTGGCTATGAAGCAGGGCCTGGGCGGTGGTGGCGCCCAGGGCGCAGATCACCTGGGGGGAGACCGCTGCCAGCTGCCGGCGGAGATAAGGCAGGCAGGCGGCGAGCTGGTCGGGCTTGGGCCCCGCCTCCGGGCCGGGCCAGCACTTGACCGCCGTGGTCAGGTACACCTCCTGGCGGCTCAAACCGATGGCGGCCAGCATCCTGGTCAGCAGCTCGCCCGCCTCGCCCTGGAAGGGCCGGCCCGTTCGGTCGTCATCCGGGCCGGGGCATTTCCCCACCACCAGCAGACGCGCCTGCGGGTCGCCCTCGCCGAAGACGATCTTTCCCCTTGCGGAGCACAGGCCGCAGCGCCGGCAGTCGCCGAGCTCGGCTTGCAGCTCGCCAAGGCTTTCGGCGGGCGGCGGCGCCTGGGGGCCGGGCGCGGGGGCCTTGGCGGTCTTCCGGGCCGGGGGGGCGGGCCGGGGGGGCATCGGCGTCCGTCCCGGGGGGGGCGCCTGGGGCCGGGGGGCGAGAAAGGCCGTGAGCCCTGGGGTCTGGGGATAGGTCTCAAGGCCCCAGTCGGCGTGCAGGGCCAAGAGCCGCCGCACCGCCCGCAGCAGCAGGCCGGGGGAGTCGGTCGGGCTCACAGGGTCAGCTCCAGTTCCAGCCCGTGCTCCCCGAACAGGGCCGGACGATCCACCTTGACCTTGATCCGGTCGCCAGGTTTCTTGTCGATCAACAGGATTCTCGCCTCCTCCGGATCGGTCACCGCTTGTCCGTCGATGGTCAGCATCAGATCGCCTTTCCTGATCCCGGCCTTGGCCGCCGGGCTGTGGGGCATGACCTCGTCCACCGCCACCTTGTCCTGGTGGCCCTTGCTCATCCCCATCACCACCCCCATCAGGGCCGGCGGGGGCAACTCCGCAGGCGGCATGAAGAACAGGTAATCGGCCTCCTCCGGGTATATGGGCGTGCCGTCCGAGTCCATGACCACCGCCTGCTCGACCGGCAGGCGGCGGGATACCCGGGGCGGGATGGCGTTTTGTTTGTCCACGTGGCCGTTGCCGGCTAAAATCACCATCTGCCGCTCGGGGTGCTGGGTTAGGTAGTTGGCGATGGTCTGGGCCATGACCTCGTCCCAGATGGACTGGGACTGGAAAAAGCCGCTGAAGCCGTTCTCCTTGCGGCCCGGATGCATGACGTAGACCTCGTGGATCCGCTCCCGGTAGTCGGGCAGGTCGAGGTCGCGATCCACCGGCAGCCTGGACCTAATCTCGGGGCCGGTCTCGATGGCCCCCCCCTTGGCGAAGACCTGGCTCACGTTCTTCCGGTCGGTGTTTAGGGCCACCACCGGGATGTCCTGGGCGCGGGCGAAGGCCAGGATGTCCCGGTAGAGCCGCCAGTCGAAGCGCCAGACGTCGAAGTATTTAGATTTACGCAAAAACTCCTTCTCGTCGAGCCGCTTGGCGAGAAAGTCGTCGATGGCCTTCTGGCTTCCGTGCGGGAACATCTCCATGCCGATGGCCAGAGGCTTGCCGTGGCTCGCCAGCTCGCGGATCACCCGGAGCTGGAGCTGGTGATCCGCGTAGCGGGGGTGGCTCTCGCCCACGTAGATCACCCTCTTCTCCGCCAGTCGGGCCATGACCTCGGCAAAATTTAAGCCGCTCTGGGTGGCCACCGCGGTAGGCTCGTCCTCCAGGGGGTAGGTCATGCCGAATCCGGCCTTGCGCACCGCCTTGTCCTTGATGCTCCCGCCCTCGAAGTGAAGGTAGCCGTATTTGCCGTAGTGGTCGAGCTTGGCCAGCCCGGCCATCAGCTCGGCCTGGGAGCTGGCCGAGAGCAGGGCCGCCGGCCGGGAGGGATCGAGCGGGTTTTTGCGGATGTCCACCGTCAGCCCGTTTTTGGGGTAGCTGGGGTTGGCGAACAGGGAGCGGGGGACGGCCCCGGAGACGCCCAGGAAGATCAAGGCCTGGGCGGCCAGCTCGGGGTCGGTCACCTCGTCGGCGGCCACGACCTTGGCCCCGCCCGTTTCGAGCCCTTTGATCAGCGGCAGGTAGAGATCGTAGTCCTCCGGGGAGTTGACCACCACCAGGGGTTTGTCCGCCCCCCGCACCCAGTCCCAGGAGGCCGGCACCTCGCCGGGCGACAGGGTGCGCATCAGGTCGTAGTCCGGGTCGATGACCAGGGTGGCGGGGGCGTGGGTCAGGGGGATGCTCACCCGCTCGTCGGTCTGGTTGACGGTCACCAGCCGACGTTCGCTGCCGGTGCTGGCGACCAGGGCGATCGGCACCTGGAGCGCGTAGGGCGTCTTGGTGGCCTGGTGCAGGGTGAAGGTCAGGGTGAGGAGGCCGTCCTTTTCCGCCAGGGTGATCTTCTCCGCCGAGAGCTGGGGCAGGTCGCGCCGGGTCAGCCACTGGGAGAAGAAGGGGGCCAGGGACTTGCCGCCCGGCTCGAAGCAGGCTTCCAGGTCGGCCCAGCTCGCCAGCTTACCGTTTTTGGTCTGGTACAGGCGGCGCAGGCCGGCCACGAAACGCTGGTGGCCGATGGCGGCCTCCAGCATGCGAAAGATCATCGCCGCCTTGCCGTAACCCACCGCCCGTTCGGCCTGCACCGCTACCTCCTGGCCCGGCTCGGCGCCGTGGAAGTCCTTGACCGCCATCGCCGAATCCGCTCTCACGTAATCCTGGTATTTAAGCAGCTCCTCGCGGCGGAATTCGCGCCCCTCTCCCCGGTCAACGGCGAAGGCCTGGTCGGCCAGATAGGTGGTCAGGCCCTCGCACCAGTTGCCCTGGGACTGATCGACCCGGATGGCGTTGCCGAACCAGGAGTGGAGGATCTCGTGCCCCAGGGAGGTGTCGGTGATGAAGGGCAGCCGCACCACCGCCTGGCCCAGCAGGGTGAACCCGGGCATGGCGTAGCCGGTGGGCAGCCGGTTTTCGACCACGCTGAAACGCTGGTATGGGTAAGGCCCGATCAGCTCCTGGTAGCGCTTTAGGTAGGCCAGGGCCTTTTCCCGGTAGGCGCTGGCCAGGGCCGCGTCCTCGGGAAAGAAGTAGGTGTAGAGGGTCTGGCCGTTGCCGAAATGGTCCTCGGTGACCACGTAGGGCCCGGCGGCCAGGTTGATGGCCGGCAGGTCCTGATGGATGGCGAAGCGGACGGTGACCCCGGCGGGTGTGGGCTCGGTGTCGATGCGGTCGGCCTCGGAGACCGCCGTGAATCCTTTAGGCAGGCTGACCTTGAGGTGGAAGCGGCAGTCGTGGTCTGGCCGGGGGTGCCAGAGGCCGGTCAGGGCGATGCCCTGGGGGCTGATCAGGTTGTCCGGGGCCTTCGCGAACGATTTTTGGTAGTCGATGACCAGGTGCCGCTCCCCCTCCTGGGGGGCTATGGCGAGCGGTTGGTCCCCCAGGGGGCGGGCGAGCGGCTGGCCGTTTAGTTCGATGGCGGTCGTGGTTAGGTCGCCGAGATCGAGACTCAGGCCCTGGCCGCCGGGGATGGTGATCTCGGCCACCGCCTTGATGGTGGCCTGGGCCAGATCGAAGCCGGCGGTGAGATGATAGTCGGGGGCCGGGGCGGCGGCGGCGGCGGGGGCCAAGGCGAGCATCAGCATAAGCCAGACGGCAAGCGAGTTAGCCGAGCGGACGGCCAGAGGGCGTAGTCTGCCATTGGGCAAGGGAGAGCAGGGCTTGTTGGGCACGGTATGATCCTCGCTGTCGTTTGGGAAGCCGGACATCGACCGGCGGAAAGAGCCCGAAGGTGACGTTAGAGGGCTGGAAATGCCTGGGCTCGGACTGGGTCAGGTGGCGGAGCAGGGCGCCGTTCGCGGTGTCGGGCGGTGGGGCGGAGAGCGGCAGGCCGAGGGCCAGGCAGGCGGCGTTGCGGCCCGCGAGCAGCCCGGTGGCGGCGGATTCCACGTAACCCTCCACCCCGCTTAGTTGTCCGGCCAGCAGGAGTCCGGGCCGGGAGAGCACCTGGAGAAACTGGTTCAGCACCTTGGGGGCGCAGACGAAGGTGTTGCGGTGGATGCTGCCCAGGCGGGAGAACTCGGCCCTTTCCAGACCGGGGATCAGGCGGAAGATCCGTTTCTGCTCCGGGTAGGTGAGTTTGGTCTGGAAGCCCACCAGGTTGGCCAGCGAGCCCTCCTGGTTCTCCAGCCGCAGTTGCACCACCGCGTGGGGGAGGCGGCCGGTGCGCGGGTCAGGCAGGCCCACCGGCTTCATGGGCCCGAAACGCAGGGTGTCCGGCCCTCGGGCCAGCATCACCTCGATGGGCAGGCAGCCCTCGAAGTAACGGGGCTCCTCGAAGGCCTTGAGCGGCACCGTATCCGCCGCCGCCAGGGCGGTGATGAAGTCCTGGTACTGTTCCCGGGTCAAGGGGCAGTTCAGGTAGTCACCCGGCCCGTCGTCGTAGCGCGAGGCCCGGTAAACCAGGTTAAGGTCGAGGGAGTCCACCTCGACGATGGGGGCGATGGCGTCGTAGAAGGAGAGGGCGTCTTCCCCGGTCAACTCGGTCAGCGAGGCGGCCAGGGAATCGGTGGTCAGGGGGCCGGTGCTCAGGATCAGGGGCTGGCCCGGTTCCTGGCCGCCACCGGCGGGGAGCGTGGGCACCTCGCCCCGGATCAGCTCGATATGGGGATGCCGGGCGATGGCCTCGGTGATGTGGCGGGCGAAGGCCTCCCGATCCACGGCCAGGGCCTTGCCCGCCGGCACCCGGTGCGCTTGGGCGGCGGCGATGATGAGCGAGCCTAAGGCCCGCATCTCGTTCTTCAGCAGGCCGACCGCCGAGTCCGGGAGGTCGGAGCGCAGGGAGTTGCTGCACACCAGCTCCGCCAGGGAGGGGGAGTGGTGGGCCGGGCTGTAGCGGGCGGGCTTCATCTCGTGAAGCCGCACCCGACAACCGAAGGCGGCGGCCTGCCAGGCCGCCTCGCAGCCGGCGAGACCGCCGCCGATGATGGTGACGGTGGGCCGCTCGCGCTCCCCCTGGCCGGTCATTACAACCCGAGGGTCTCCTTGACCGCCTTGACCACGTCGTCGCTGGAGGTGCAGGGGATGTTCCTGAACTTGCCTTCCCGCTCGTAATAGCCAATCAGCGGCGCGGTCTTGGCGTTGTAGGTCGAAAGCCGTTGGCTGATCGCCGCCTCGGTCTCGTCGTCGCGCTGGATGACCGGGCTGCCGCACTTGTCGCAGATCCCCTCCTTCTTGGTCGGGTTGCTCTTGACGTTGTAGATGGCCTGACAGTTGGCGTTGGCGCAGGTGCGGCGGGTGCAGAGACGGTCGAGGATCACCTCGCGGGGCACGTCGATGTTGATCACCATGTCGAGGTCGATCTTGAGTTTGGCCAGGAGCTTTTTTAAGGCCTCGGCCTGGGGAATGGTGCGCGGGAAGCCGTCCAGCAGGAAGCCCTGGCGGCAGTCGTCGGCCTGGAGGCGCTTCTCCATCATGTCCATGATCAGCGAATCTGGCACCAGGTCGCCGGCCTTCATGAAGGCCTCGGCCTTCTTGCCCAGGTCGGAGCCGGCCCGCACCTCGGCCCGCAGAATATCGCCGGTCGAGATCTGGACCGAACCGTCCAGGGCGGTGAGCAGTTTGGCCACGGTGCCCTTGCCGGCGCCGGGGGCGCCAAGTAACATTACCTTCATGCGATTCTCCTTAAAGTAGTTGATCCTCCGCCCCCTGGGGCGGGTGGTGAGCGTCCGGCGACCGGCCCGAGACTAGCGGGAGAGCGGGCCGCGGTTCACAAGCCGGACAGGCTAATTGAACCTCGAACTATACACAATTTGCCGCCGGACAGGTAGGGAAAATCGCCATAAGTCAGGTGGCGATTGACAACCACCCGCCGTCGTGCCATCATTTGGATGAAATCTTTCTCCCAAGGTCGCCTGGTCAGGCGATCAACCCCTAATTTGCCAGGAGATTGTGCCATGAAAAATCGATTGTTACCTTGGGGGGGCCTGGTGCCCCTGATGTTGGTGGTGCTTATGGCGGTCGGGCTCCCAGCCGGGGCCGAAAGACCCGCCTGGACGAGTGACGAGGCCGGCGGCTGGCACGGCCAACGGGACGAGGGGCAGGGTCGCAACCACAAGCCGCACCAGGAAAAGCGGCGCGATGAGGCCAGGGAGGAACGTTATTTCGACCACCACCGCCGACAGGTCATCCGGGACTATTACCGGGAGGAGTTGCGAGCCGGGCATTGTCCTCCGGGGCTGGCCAGGAAACGCAACGGCTGTCTGCCTCCCGGGCAGGTCAGGAGCTGGGCGGTGGGCCGGCCCCTGCCCCCAGGGGTCAGGGGCTACGAGTTGCCGCCGCAGGTGGTCGTTAATCTGGGGCCGCCACCCATCGGCTACCGCTACGTGCGGGTGGGGGGCGACATCCTGCTGATTGCCACCGGCACCGCGATGGTTATGGATGCCATCATGGACTTGGGTCGCTAAGGTTCACTGTCCGGCCAGCCTTCTGGCTAAGCAAGAGGGCCGAGAGGCTAGACGCGGGGGGGGCAGTAAAGACGCGGACGCCGGCAACCCGGCCCGCGCTTAGCGGTTTAAGGGCAGCTTCTTGGGCAGGTTTTCGAGATCGTCCTTGGCGTGAAAGACGAGGACGAACCGCTTGGCCAGCACCTCGGTCAAGGGGTCGATGGCCTCCTTGCCGGGCAGGGCGACCCGGATCGCCACCTGCTTCATGCCGTCGGCGCCCGCGTCCTCGTAAGAGGTGAGGATGCTGATGATCCGGGCGTTATTCTCCCGCAGCACCTTGACCACCTCGGTCACCGCCCCTGGGGCGTCGGGCAGGTTGAAGACGTACTGCACCGCCCCGTCCTTGATGCCGGTGGCGTGGATGAAGCCGAGCAGCACGTCGGTCTCGCTTAGGATGCCACTTAAGTGGTCGGAGTCGTCCAGCACCGGGATGCCGGAGATCTTGTTGTCCAGCATGACCAGGGCCGCCTTCTCCAGGGAGTCGGTCATCCGCATGGTTACCGGATCCTTGGTCATGACATCCTTGACCTTCATCTCCGACAGGAGGTAGTAGAGCTCGTGGATGTCAAGGGAGGTGGTCTTGGAGGGCGAGGCCTCCTTGACATCCCGGTCGGTGATGATGCCCAGCAGCTTGCCATGCGACACGACCGGTAATTTCCTGATATTGTTTTCCTTCATTATCCTGGTTGCCCGCATGAGCGAGGTGTTCTCGTCCACGGTCAAGACATCCTTTGCCATCCAATCCCTGATCAGCATCGCCATTTCCTCAAAGATATTTTGACGTTGAAATCATCCGTGCCCATTCCGTCGGCACCATCCATTCTGAATAGTTACGGGCCCCACAGCCGGTGTCAATTCTGCGGCACTAAGCTGGATAGTTACCATTCCGGTTCACTTTTACTGTAAAGGATTACCGCCGCCCTGGCAAGACAGGAGCCCGAGGGCGGCGAAAAACATTGCAATTGTCCCGCCCGGACGGTATGAAGGCTCATTTGCGCCCCGCCCCCGCCGGGACGAGGCCTGCCCCCCTACGACGCCGTGAACGCGCCCCTGCCCGACTCCCTGATCCGCCAAATTTTAAGTGGTCTAGCCCAGGGTGAGGATTGGATCTTTCTCGACACCAGCCAGACCAGGGCGGATGAAAATTCCTCGCTGATCTTCCTCGACCCGCTGGAGGTGCTCACCTTCCAGGCCGACGACCGGCCTCAGGCCCTGTTCGCCAGCCTTGACGAACGGCTCAGGCAGGGATACTTCCTGGCCGGCTGGCTGGCCTACGAGTTCGGCTACCTCCTGGAGCCAGCCTTGAGCGACTGTCTCAAGCGCCTGGGGAAACAACCCCTGGCGCGGCTGGGGGTTTACGGCCCGCCCTATCGTCTCGCCCACCGCTCGCCAGTGCCAACCAGCCAGCTGGCCCTTCCCCTCCCTCCGCCCAGTGACTTGGGCACCTACCGGGTCGGCAACCTCCGGCCCAGCCTGAGCGAGGCGGAATACCAGGCCCAGATCGGCAGGATCAAGGGCTACATCGCCGCCGGGGACACCTATCAGGTCAACTACACCTTGAAGCTGCTCTTCGACTTCGAGGGCCGCCCGGAGGCGATGTACGCCGACCTGCGCCGCAACCAACCGGTGAGCTACGGGGCCATCCTCAAGCTCGGCGGCGAGCACATCCTCTCGCTTTCCCCAGAGCTTTTCTTCCGCAAGACCGGCGACACCATCACCGCCCGCCCCATGAAGGGCACCATCGCCCGGGGGCCGACCCCGGAAGAGGATCGTCGGCTCGCCGACCGGCTGGCCCACGACCCCAAAAACCGCAGCGAAAACGTCATGATCGTCGATCTCTTGCGCAACGATCTGGGCCGATTGGGCCTCCCGGGCGGGGTGAGGGTGGAGTCGCTCTTTGATATCGAGACCTACGCCACCTTGCACCAGATGACCTCCACCATTACCTGCCCCCTCAAGCCGCAGACCAGGCTCCGGGAGCTGTTCACCGCCCTCTTCCCCTGCGGCTCGGTGACTGGCGCCCCCAAGGTCAGGACCATGGAGATCATCCGCGAGCTGGAGGATCAACCCCGCGGGGTCTATACCGGGGCCATCGGCTATCTGGCCCCGGACGGCGGGGCGGTGTTCAACGTCCCCATCCGCACGGTGCGGATCACCGGCAACCAGGGCGAAATGGGGATCGGCTCCGGGATCGTGTACGACTCGGAGCCCAGTTCCGAGTGGCGGGAGTGCCTGCTCAAGGGCCGCTTTCTCACCCACCCGCGACCCGACTTCCAACTGATCGAGACCCTGCTCTGGCGGCCGGGGGAGGGCTTCTGGCGGCTCGATCTCCACCTGGCGCGGCTGGCGGGCTCGGCGGCCTACTTCGATTTTCCCTGCCACCCCAGCGAGATCGAACGCCGGCTGGCCGAACTCGCCGCCGGCTGGCGGCGGGACTGCCGCCGGGTGCGGCTGCTGCTGCACCGGGACGGAGGGATCGACTTGAGCGCCGCGCCCTGCCCGGCGCCGGCCCACCTCGATCTGCCGCCGGCCGCTGGCCGTCCGGGGGAAGGCCATCGGCCTCGGATCATGCTGAGCGAACTGGCCACCGACTCCCGCTCGCCCTTCCTCTACCACAAGACCACCCTCCGCGGGCTCTACGACCGCGAGCGCGCCCAGGCCGCCGGGCTTGGTTTTTTCGACGCCGTCTTCACCAACGAGCGGGGGGAGGTCACCGAGGGCGGCATTGGCAACCTCCTGCTCCGCAAGGATGGCCGGTTCCTCACCCCGCCTGTTAGCTGCGGTCTGCTGGCGGGGGTCTGCCGGCGGCACCTGCTGACCCTGCACCCGGAAGGCATCCGCGAGCAGCCCCTCCTCCCCGGCGATCTCCGGGCCGCCGACGCCCTCTACCTGATCAACTCCGTCCGGGGGGTGGTGGAGGTCTGCCTGTGATTTACCAATTATTTTGCCTGAGATAGACTGCTGATCGCCCGCACCAAATCGGTCTTGCCGATCACCCCTACCAGCCGCCCGGCGGAGAGCACCGGCAAGGTGTGCACCTTGCGCTCCGACATGATGGTGGCGATGTCGGCAAGCCCAGCGCCCTCCTCCACGGTGACCGGCTTACGGGCGCAGATCTCGCCTGCGGTGCGGCCCGCCATCTTCCTGATCTCCTGCTCCATCCGGCCCGGGCTTTCCAGGAAGACAAAGGAGTCCAGAATCGCCACCGCGGTGGGGATATGGACGTTCTTGCCCTGATCGATCAGGTCGCTTTCCGTGACCACCCCCAGCAGCCTGCCCTCTTCGTCCACCACCGGCGCGCCGCCGATCTTGTGGCGCAGCAGCAGGGCGGCCAGCTCCCCCACCGGCAGCTCGGGGGGCACGCAAATCACCTCTCTGGTCATGATGTCCTTGGCGGTCAGCATCCTTACCCTCCCTATTCTAGCGCCGATAGCGCGATTTCCTGAAAGGCGGCCGGCAACTCCGCCGCCAACTCCGAGGCCAAGAACCCACCCCGGCCTAAGCCCCTGGCCAGGCGGTCGGCGGCCAGGCCGTGCGCGTAGGCCCCCAGGCCGGCGGCGGCGAACGGCTCCAGGCCCTGGGCCAGCAAGGCCCCGATTACCCCGGCCAGGACATCGCCCATGCCGCCGCTGGCCAGACCCGCGTTGCCGGTCGGGTTGACCGCCAGGCGCCCGTCCGGGGCGGCGATCACCGTCCCCGCCCCCTTGAGCAGCACCACCACCCCCTGCTCCCTGGCCAGGGCGGCGGCCACCCCCAGCCGGTCGGCCTGCACCTCGGCGACGGCCAACCCCGTAAGCCGGGCCATCTCGCCGGGATGGGGGGTCAGCACCCGCACCATTCCGGCGGGCGCCGCCGGCAGCTTGCCAGCCAGGCAGTTCAAGGCGTCGGCATCGATCACCGAGGGCAGGATCAGCTCCTGGTAGAGCCGGGCGACCAGGGTCGCGGTGCCCTCCTCCAGGCCCAGCCCCGGCCCCAGGACCAAGGCGTCCTTGCCGGACAAGGCCGCCATCAAGGCGGGCAGGTCGTCGGGATTCAGCCAGTGCTCCGAGGCCAGGGGCACGGTCATGGCCTCCAGCAGGCTGGCCTCGAAGATCGGATTCAACCCCTTGGCCACCCCCAGGGTGACCAGCCCCACCCCGGAACGCAGGGCGCCGTGGGCGGCAAGCAGGGCGGCGCCGGTCTTGCCCTGGGAACCGGCCACCAGCAGCAGATGCCCGAAGGTGCCCTTGTGCCCGTCCGCCGGACGAGGGGGCAACAGCCGGGCGGCGGCGGCCAGGTCGAGGAGTTCGGCCTTGATCACCGACTCCCGCACCGCCGCCTCGGGGATGCCGATGTCCACTACCTCCAGGCGGCCCACGTACCCCCGGCCCGGGGTGACCACCTGGCCCCGCTTGGCCAGGGCAAAGGTGACGGTCAGTTCGGCCCGCAGGCAGCCCCCCAGCACCCGGCCCGAATCGCTGTCCAGGCCAGAAGGCATGTCCACCGCCACCACCGGCCGGCCCGCCTGGTTGAGCCGCTCGATCACGGCGGCGAAAGGCCCGCTGACCGGCCGCGTCAGCCCGGTGCCCAAGAGGGCGTCGACCACGAAATCGACCCGCATAAGCCCCGCCAGGGCCTCGTCCACCTGACCTTCATCGGTCAGCTCGCGCACCGGCAGGGCGAGCCGCTTAACGATTAGCCAGTTGCTGGCCGTCTCCCCCCGGAGATCGGCGGGCCGGGCCAGGAGGACGATCTCCACCCGGCAGCCGGCCTGGCTCAGGTATCTGGCGATCACCAGGCCGTCGCCGCCGTTGTTGCCCGGCCCCACCAGCACCAGGGCACTCTGCCCCGCCAGCCGGCCCCGCCAGCGGCGGATGGCCGCAAACGCGGCCCGGCCGGCGTTCTCCATCAGCACCACCCCGGGGAGGCCGTAGTCGTCGATGGCCCGCCGATCCAAGGCCCGCATCTCCGCCGCCGTCGCTAGCCTCATCCGCCCTCACCCCCTTCAAGCCGATAGAACCAAAACCCCGTGTCTCCATAGCGGCGCCGGTCGAAGAGCCGCAACCGTCCCGCCGTCTCCGGCAGGTGCTCGGCGGCATGATCCTCAAAGACCACCGTCCCGCCCGCGGCCAGCAACCCCTGGGCCAGTAACCCGGTAAGCAAGCGCTCCGCCCCGTCCTGCCGGTAGGGCGGGTCGAGGAAGATCACCTCGAAGCCCTCGTCCTCCGGGCATCGCCCGCCCCAGGATAAACTTTTCAGCAGGTCGTGCCGGACGACTAGGGCCTGGCTCGAAAAGCCACAAAGGGCTATGTTTTGCCGGATA
>JAJYJA010000242.1 GCA_021789795.1 Deltaproteobacteria bacterium
GCGGGAAAAAATGGCCCGTAACCAGCTGATTTTTTATGGTCAATTTGTTCGCAACTCCCGGATGACCACCGCCAGTTCCCGGCCATCCAGGCTGCCCTGGCCAGTGGCGGCGGGGATGAAGCTCTGGTCGCTCTCGATGGTTAGCAGCAGCATCTCCCGACCATCGGGGATGGCGATATCCAGCGTGATCAGGCCGCCGGGAAAATCACCTTGAGCGCACAGACCGCTAAAGAGGACGACGTCCTCGTCCCGGAGGGTAAGGTTGATGGCCCCCCCGTAGTTTTCAGCGAAGACCTGGGGCGGGATATAGGCCTGCAACTTGAGGCGGGCGTCGGGTTTCACCGGCAACAAGGCATGGGCCTTCTTACCGATCCACTGGGTGCCGTCCGTCTCCCGTTCGTGCCAGCCGCTGAGCAGGAGCGCGCCGGAGTCGGGAGCGCGTCGGACGCTTTCCAGGAGAAGGTCTCCCGGCTCTTCCGGCTGGCCCTCTTGCCGTCGTTTCAGTACCGCCGCCTGGGCGGACGGGGCGTGCTCGTAGAGGTCGCGGCGGTCTTGAAAGATGAAGTTGCCATAGCTGGCGCGACTGGCGGCCGGGGTGTCGAGGCGCAGGAGGGAAATCTTGGTCTGCCACTCATGGATCAGGGCCTGGCATTCGTCCTTGGGCATCTGTTCGCAGAGGTACATGTCGAACGTTCCCCAGTCGGCGAACAACCGCCAGTCCATGTCCCGGCTCACCAGGCCCCGGCGCTCGGCGTAATCCCAGATGGCGGTGCCCGGATAGGGCCGCAGCAAGGTCCAGGCCGGGCTTCTCAACTTGCGGTCGGCGCAATTCCGATAGACGGCCCGCAGGGTGGTCAACATGTCTTCGCGGGTCTCGACCGGGGCGCCGAAGATAATGGAGGGGTTGACCATGATGCCGGCCTGGTTAAGGAGGTCAATGGCCCGCTGGTTGATCTCGCCGGTGATCCCGGTCTTGTTGTAGTACCGCAACACCCGGTCGCTGAAGGATTCGACGCCGATGCCGGTGTTGAAGATGTTTAAGGTGTTCATCAGCCCGCAGATCTCCTCGGTCACCAGATTGGCCCGCACCTGGCAGTGGAAGCGGCACTTGCCCAGCAGGCCGCGCTCCTTGAGCCTTTCGATCAGGGAGGTGAGCCTCCCCTTGTTGGCGATCAGCAGGTCGTCGAAGAAGGTGATCCCGCGCAAACCCCTTTCGACCACGAAGTATTCGATCTCGCGCACGATCCGTTCCGCCGAGTAGTAGCGGTGCTGACGGGCGAACTTCTCCGAGGCGCAGAAGGCGCACTTGTAGGGACAGCCGCGGGCAGAGACGATATGCCCCTGACTCTCCCGGTAGAAAGGCAGGCCCTTCCACTCGATCTCCGGCAGGCTGTCCAGGTCTTGCACCAGGGGGCGGGGCCGGGTCAGGCAGGCTTGGCCGTCCTCACGGAAGAAGAGGCCGGGGATGTCGCGAAGCTCCTTGAAGTCTATGCCCCGGCGGGCGATGAGCGACCGCAGCAGCTCGACGATGGTGATGTCGCCCTCGCCGATCACCGCCACATCGAAGTCAGGGGTCAGGGATTCGGGCAGCAGCGAGATGTGGATGCCACCTGCGATCACCGGCGCCCCTAGTTCCTCCTTGAAGCGGGCCGCCCAGCGGATGGCCAGGTAATAGTACTCGGTGGTGGCGCTGATGCCGATTACGTCCGGCCGTTCGTCGATGAGGTCGTCGGGGCTCTCCCGCATGACCACCTCGACCTCGGGCAGATGCCGTTTTATCGAGGCCGCGATGCAGCCCAGCCCGATGGGCGGCAGGCTGTTGACATTGGGGTTTGACAGGTCGGTGGCGAGGATGAGTCCGAATTTCATGGCCGGGATACCGTGTTGACTGGCAATTCAATAGTATTTTTTATCCCCGTAGCTCTGGGCGGCGAAGCCCGCCTGGGCGAAGCGGGCGGTGAGCAGGGACTCGTTTAGGATGTTGCGCACCTTGGCCCGGAAGGTCTCCCAGGTGCGGGCATCAACGGTGAAACGGCTGTGCCAGCGGCTGGTCAGCCAGGTGACCAGCCACTGCCGGTAGGCCTCGTTGATGGGGGCGGAGGCCTTAAAGAAGGGCGGGCCGCCGGGAAACTCCCGGGGCAGGAAGTCGTCGATCTCCTCCCCCAGCGTCACCAGGTTGCCGATCCGATCCACCGCCGCCTTGGGGGCCAGCAAGCAGTTGCTGCACACCCAGCGCGACAGGTCGTAATCGTAGGCGGCCAGCCCCTCGCCCGCCGAGTCGATCCGACCGATCACCAAACCCTGGCGCAACGCGGTCTCAAACAGCTCCAATCGTGCGTAATCTTTTAGAAACGACTCGCCGGGGGCCAGGAACATGTCGTTGACCAACAGCAGCACCTCGCAGGGCAGCTTGAGCCGGGCGATGGCCTCCACCCCCCGTTGCCAGCCGGAAAACTCCCGGTAGCGGTTGTCGCCGCCCACCGTGACGACCGGGCCGTCTCGCCGCGTCGCAAGCCCCTCGTTCCTGTTGTCGATACGGACAAAGCTCATCCGGCAGCCCGAGACCTGCGAGAGGTAGCGGCGCAGGGTGACGAAGGCGTGCTCCGCGCCCCCGGCCAGGCCCCGGTCGTACTCGACGAAGAGCACCACCACCGCCAGCCGGCGGCGGGGAAAAATTTTCTTTAGCCACTCACCCATGACGATCTCGCAAAAAGGTAGCCGATGGCTAAGCAGGTAAGCGAGCCTGCGAGACTCCGAAAGGGCCGATATACAAGGCGCGGGGTGTGTTTGGCGAGTGAGGCCATACATATGGTATGCCGAATGAGCCAAACCG
>JAJYJA010000058.1 GCA_021789795.1 Deltaproteobacteria bacterium
GCCAACGCCAGCGGCATCGTCAGCAAGCTCAGGATGATCGGCCATGACGCGAGCAGCCTCTTCGCCCTGGATCAGGAGCTGGGGCAGCGGGTCTTTGTCATGCCGGTCGCCCCGGCGGCCTAGGAGTGCGGCTCAGGCCGCCCGCCTGTTTTTAAGGCCCCGTATCGCGGCGCCGGCCCGGAGCGAGACCAGGGCTGGCGCCTTTTTTATGCCGCCTGCTTGGCCCGTCCGCGGCCCAAGAGACGGCGGGTAACAATCCACAAGAAGGAGAAGATAAATGGCGATCACCAAGATCAAAGACGACCTTTACTGGGTGGGGGCGGTGGACTGGGACGTGCGCGACTTTCACGGCTACGCCATCTACAAGGGCACCACCTACAACGCCTACCTGGCGCTGGACGAAAAGATCACCCTGTTCGACACGGTAAAGGCCAATTTTTACGAGGACCTGTTGTTTCACCTTCGGGAGCTGATTGACCCGACCAAGATTGACTACCTCGTGGTCAACCACGTGGAGATGGATCACTCCGGCTGCCTGCCCAAGATCATCGAGCTGGTCAAGCCGGAGAAGGTGTTCTGCTCGCCGATGGGCGAGAAGGCGCTGCTTGAGCACTTCCACCGCCCGGATTGGCCCTTGCAGGTGGTCAAGTCGGGCGACAGCATCCGCCTGGGCAAGAAGACGGTTACCTTCCTCGAGACCCGGATGCTGCACTGGCCGGATAGCATGTTCTCCTATATCCCCGAGGATAAGCTGTTGATCTCCAGCGATGCCTTCGGCCAGCACGTTGCCACTGCCGAGCGCTTTGTCGATGAGGTGGAGCTGGGCGAGGTGATGCGCCACGCCGCCAAGTATTACGCCAACATTCTAAACCTCTTCGCCCCCAACGTCCAGAAGCTGCTGGCCCAGGTGGCGGAGCTCAAGCTCGACATCGACATGGTGGCCCCGGATCACGGCCTGATCTGGCGCGGCAACCAGCAGGTTATTCTGGAGGCCTACGACCGCTGGAGCCGGCGGGAGACCACCCGCAAGGCCCTGGTGATCTACGACTCGATGTGGCACAGCACCACCAGCATGGCCAAGGCCATCGCCGGGGCGATCAGCCGCGAGGGGGTGGCGGTGAAGATGATGAACCTGGCGGTCACCCACCGCAGCGACATCCTGACTGAGATCCTTGATTGCCGGGCCCTGGTGTTCGGCTCGCCGACCTTGAACAACGGCATCCTGCCCCGGATGGGGGATTTCCTGACCTACCTGAAGGGCCTGCGGCCCAAGGGCAAGGTGGGGGCCGCCTTCGGCTCCTTCGGCTGGAGCGGCGAGGCGGTGAAGATCATGAACGAGGCGATGGAGGGCATGGATGTCAAGCTGCTCGATCCGGGGCTTAAGGTCAGAAACGTGCCCACCGACGAGGATTTTGCCAAGTGCAAGGCCCTGGGCGCCAAGATCGCCGCCGCGGTCAAGGAGCTGGGCTGATCCGGTATGGCGGGGGGGATTAGGGAGTTAACCCGGCAGGTGGCCGTCTGGCTTCAGGGGCCTGATTTGGCCACGGCCCTGGCCCAGGTCGGCGCCCTGGCCCCGGACAAGGCCATAAAGCCCCTGTTTTCCTGCCTGTGCGCCCCCGAGCCACAGCTCAAGTGGCACGCGGTCTCGGCCTTTGGCCAGACGGTGGCCACCCTGGCCGACCGGGAGCTGGAGGCGGCCCGGGTGGTCATCCGGCGCTGCATGTGGATGCTAAACGACGAGTCGGGCGGCATCGGCTGGGGGGTGCCGGAGGCGATGGCCGAGGCCCTGGCCCGGCACCCCGGCCTGGCGGCGGAGTACACCCATATCCTGGTCGCCTTCATGCGCGAGGATGGTTTCTACCTGGAGCTGCCCGCCCTGCAACAGGGCCTGCTCTGGGGCCTGGCCCGGCTGGCCGAGGTCGAGGCCCGACGGCTTAGGGAGCGGGAGGCGGGGCGTTATCTCCTGCCCTACCTCGACTCCGGCGACCACCTGGTGGTCGGCCTGGCCTGCCTGGCCCTGGGCCGTCTGGGCGACCGGCGGGATATCCCCGCCATCGCCTCCCACCGCGCCCTTTCCACCCCCATCACCATCTACCAGAACGGGGAGTTTATGCCCCGCACCGTGGGCCAGCTGGCCGAGGAGGCCATCAGCCAGCTGGGCGGCTGACGGCCTAGAGCGGACGGCGGCTTAACACCTGCCCCTGGGTGCCGATGACCACCACCTGGGCGGGAAGCTCCCGGCCTGCCAAGGCCACGGCCCGTTTCAGGATCGCGGCCATCCCCTGGCAGCAGGGCACCTCCATGATCGCCACCAGCAGGGACTTGACCCGGCCTTGGGTGATGACCTGGGCGAATTTTTGCACGTAGCCCTCCGGGTCATCGAACTTGGGGCAGCCCAGCATCACTGCCCGGCCCGCCAGCAACTCGGCGTGAAAGCCGGGATAGGCGACCGGGACGCAGTCGGCGGCCACCAGCAGTTCGGCGTTGGCCAGGAAGGGGGCGTCCGCCGCCACCAGGCGGATCTGCACCGGCCAGTGGCTCAGGCCAGAGGCCCCCGCCGGTCTTAGGCTTACCGGCTGGTTGGCCGTCTGGCAGGGGCTGGGGGCGAAGACCTGCGCCGCCGCCCCCGGACAGGCGTGAGCAGACGGCGCCCCGGCGGCCCGCGGTTGCTTGCCGAGCAGCTCGGCCACCGCCTCCTCGTCGAACTCCGGGGCCTCCCGTTCCACGATCCTGAGCGCCCCGGTCGGGCAGCCGCCCAGGCAGGCGCCCAGGCCGTCGCAGTACTTGTCCGCCATTAGCCTCGCCTTGCCATCCACCAGACGCAGGGCGCTCTCGGCGCAGTCCACGATGCACTGGCCGCAACCGGTGCACTTCTCTTCGTCGATCTCGATGATCTTTCTCTTCACCAACATGGTCAGCTCCTATTGGGCCAGTATTTTTTTACCTTCCAGGCGGCCATTCACGGTAACCAAACCTTGAGTTAAGGCCACGGCCTCCGTGCCGCCGTCCAGGGTCTTGGCCAGGTGGGCGATCCCGGCCAGGAGCCAGGCGTCGTGCAGCACCCTTTGGTTGACGCTGGCCTCCGGGCCGGGCGGCGCTCCCAGGTGTTGGAGCAGTTCGCCCACCTCGGCGGCCAGGCCCGGGTTGGCCTTAAGCTCGGCCAAGAGGGCCTGGGCCGCTACCGGTTCCCGCCTTTCCCCGGCCCGCACCTCTCCGTCCAGCTCGGCCAGCAAGGCGGCCAGGACCACCACCGCCTTGTTGGCCTCCTCGGTCTTGGCCAGTTGCTCGGCGTAACGGGCCGCCCGGCTGGCCTGGCCGATCTTGGCGAAATCGGCCCCCAGCCTGCCCTTCATGGCGATGGCCGCCCGTTCCAACAGCAGGTCCTGTTTCTGGGCCAGCATCTCGGGGGAAAGGCTGCCCAGGCACTGTTCGGCAAAGGGGCAGTACGAGGCGCAGCCGAAGTCCAGGCGCGGGTTGAGCAGCTCGTGGCCGCATTGCCGGCAGCGGCGGCGGCTGTCGTCCTTGAAGAATTCCACCACCCCCCCGCACTTGGGGCAATGGCTCTCGAAGATCGCCTCTCCATCCCAAAAACGGCTGTCTTGTCCAGGGCATTGCATGGTTGGGCCTCGTCAGGAAACAGGGGTCAGAATTCAAGAGACAGGCGGAAGGCGGCGGTTAACGCCCTCTTCCGCCTTGCTCCTTTGATGGTCTTGTCCCTTATCCTACCCCAGGATGGCCCGCAAGTCATCCGCCGGGGTGGTGATCGGTTTGATCTGGAAGTTTTTAACCAGCACCTCCAGGACGTTGGGGGTGATGAAGGCCGGCAGGCTCGGCCCCAGGCGGATGTCCTTAATGCCCAGGTGGAACAGGGTCAGGAGGATGGCCACCGCCTTCTGTTCGTACCAGGAAAGCACCAGGGAGAGGGGCAGGTCGTTCACCCCGCAGCCAAAGGCCCCGGCCAGGGCCACGGCGATCTGGATGGCGGAGTAGGCGTCGTTGCACTGGCCCACGTCCAGCAACCGGGGGATACCGCCGATCTCGCCCAGTTGCTGGTCGAAGAAGCGGAACTTTCCGCAGGCAAGGGTCAAGACCAGGCAGTCCTTGGGCACCTGTTCCACGAACTCGGTGTAGTAGTTGCGGCCCGGCTTGGCGCCGTCGCAGCCCGCCACCAGGAAGAAGTGGCGGATGGCCTTGGCCTTGACCGCCGCGACCACCTGGTCGGCCACCGAGAGCACGGCGTTTCTGGCGAAGCCGACCAGCACCGCACCCCGGTCGGTATCCTCGCTAAAGCCGGGCAGCGAAAGGGCCTTGTCGATGACCGGGGTGAAGTCCTGGTCTCCGATGTGCCGCACCCCGGGCCAGGCCACCAGGCCGGTGGTGAAGATGTGGTCGCGGTAGGAATCCTTAGGTTTCTGGATGCAGTTGGTGGTCATGACGATGGCGCCGGGGAACTCGGCGAACTCTTTGCCTTGGTTCTGCCAGGCGGTGCCGTAGTGACCGTGGAAGTGGGCAAACTTCTTCAGTTCCGGGTAGCCGTGGCAGGGGAGCATCTCGCCGTGGGTGTAGACGTTGATCCCGGTGCCCTCGCTCTGCTTGAGGATGGCGGCCAGGTCTTGCAGGTCATGGCCGGAGACCAGGATGGCCTTGCCCTTTTTCGCCCCCAGGGGCACGGAGGTGGGCACCGGATGCCCGAAGGCCCCGGTGTTGCCGGCGTCGAGGAGCTGCATGGCCCGCAGGTTGATCTCCCCGCATTTAAGCACCAGGCCCACCCAGTGGTCGAGCGGCAGGCCGGGCCGCAGCAGTTCGCTTAGGGCCTGGTGGATGAAGGCATAGACCGCCTCGTCCTCCTGGCCCAGGATGCGGGCGTGATCGGCGTAGGCCGCCACCCCTTTGAGTCCGTAGAGCAGGATCTGCTTGAGCGAGGTGATGTCCGGGTTCTCGGCGCGATCCGCCGCCGGGCCGATCCCCTCGGCCTGGGCGGCCAGCCCAGCAAGATCGGGGGCGGGGACGAAGTTGGCCGCAGCCTCCGGGAAGGAGGGCGCCTGCCCCGTGGCCTGAAGCCTGGCCCGCAGGGAATCCCTAAGCCTGACCGCTTCCCGGATAAGGCCTGCCAGTCGCTCGGGGTCGAAGTTGACGTTGGTCAGGGTGGAGAAGACCGCCTCGCAGGTGAAGAGGTTGATGGCCGGATCGGTAAGGCCTTGGCTACGGGCGGCTTGGGCGTAAAGGCTAAGGCCCTGGACGGCGTGGATCAGCAGGTCTTGCAGGGCCGCGACCTGGTCGTTCTTGCCGCAGACCCCGGCGGTGGTGCAGGCGGTTCCGTGGGCGGTTTGTTCACACTGGTTGCAGAACATGAGTTTCCTCCTTGGGCTTTGATGGGCGGGTGTCCGGGGCCGATGCCCCGGGGCTTCGAGGCCAGAATAGGACAAGCTGGCGGAGAAAACCTTGACCTAAATCAAGGGGATGAAAAATTTACTGGCCGGCCTGGCGCAAGGCAAGGCACCTTCCGCCCTCAGCCAGCGCCCTCGCAACTTTTCTAACCGACGGCCAGGGCGGGGTTTTTTGTCGATATTCAGTCTCAGGCCTGGTAAAGCTGCTTAGCCACCCTGGTTTAAGGGCGTCCCCCTTCGTCATGCGCAAGATATTCCGTCTCCGTTATCTACTGCCGTTGCTGTCGCTTCTGGTCGTCATCTACGGCTGGCAGGTGGAGCCCCGTCTGCTGACCGTGCAACGGGTGGTGATCCGCGACCCGGTACTGGCTAAGGCCTGGCCGGGGCTGACCATCGTCCAGATCTCCGACCTCCACATCACCCGGGAGGGGCCGTACCAGGCCCGGCTGCTGGCCAAAATCAACCGCTTAAAGCCCGATCTCATCCTGATGACCGGCGATTACAAGCAGTGGTTGCAGCCCCCCGGCCCGGCCCAGCGGTTTCTGTCCCGGCTCTCCGCCCCCCTGGGCGTCTATGGGGTGCTGGGCGACGCCGACCAGAGCGAGGATCAGGCCTACTGCGCCTACTGTCACCCCGGCGATGACTACCACTCCCGCCTGATCCAGCCGGTGATCCTGCAAAACGAGCTCCGCACCCTGCCCTGGCGAGGAGGCACCATTACCTTGGCCGGGGCCGATTTCGGGGAGACGGGGGATCAGTGGCTGGCCGGGCTTGAAGCCGCCCCGGCCTCCGGCCCGATGCTGGTCTTAAGCCACCAGAGCAAGCCCTGGAACGACCTGCCCCCGGGCCGGCACCTCCTGTGGCTGTCCGGCGACACCCACGGCGGCCAGATCCGGATGCCCACCTGGTTCTGGCGGCTCTTCCCCTACAAGCCCGACCCCGCCCACATGGGCGGCCTGTACGGTAACGGCCAGGGGGGCTGGCTGCTGGTGAACCGGGGGATCGGCGAGACCGCCTGGATGCCGCTTAGGATCGGGGTGCCGCCGGAGATCGATGTCATCACCTTTGCCGAGCCGCGAGGATGAGGCCATGACCAGATCACCCCGCATCACCCTGTCCAACGCCCGCCGAGGCCTGCTCGCCCTGCTGATTTTTGTCCTGGCTGGCTGCGAGCGGCATCCCCCGGCCCAACCCTTGATCTTAAACGACTTCGAGGATCAGGCCGACCTGACGCGGATCGTCTGGCGCTGCCGCACCACCTTCAGCCTGAGCGACCGCTACCGGACGCACGGCAAGAGCGGCCTGCTGCTGACCATGTACCCCGATCCCTACCCCGGACTGACCCTCAAGCTGACCCCGGAGGAGCGGGATTGGCGGGGTTACCGCTACCTGGCCCTGGAGGCGATCAATCCGGGGTCGGCGCCGGTTGCCCTCTGCTACCGAATCGACGACCTGGCCAATCCGGATTACCAAGAGCGGGCCAACGGCGCCTTCCGCCTGGCGCCGGGGATAAACCATCTGCGCCTGGAGCTTGCGGCCCTGCGCACCTCGGGCAGCAGGCGGCCCTTACACTGGCGACGGGTCGATAAGGTGCTCTTCTTTGTTGTCTCACCCCCAGCCAAGGTGGAGTTGGGGGTTGACTATCTCCGGCTGGAGAAATGAACAAGAGGGGAGTGACGAAACGGTGACCTGAAAGGCTAAAAACTGAAAAAGCCCTTAACTTGAAGCAAGTTAAGGGCTTGATTTTATTGGTACTCCACTCAAGGCGGCACCATCAATAACGGACTGAACTTACAGAGCGTCACGGTGTCAGGCTCTGGCGTTACCGTGCAGACCAGCTACACCACTAACACATCAGCCCGGGCAGTTTTTGAGCAGGGTGATGCCGCGGATAATACCCTTGCAAATTGACGAAATAAAAATTAATTTGCAAGATATCGACCGTCCGCTAGGAGGCTCCCATGATACCCAGATCCCTTGCACCAACAATCCAACGACTTGCCCTTGGCTTTCCTGTAATCGTTCTTACCGGGCCTCGTCAATCCGGCAAGACGACGTTAGTACGAGCCCTCTTTCCTGAAAAACCGTACATCTCTCTCGAAAATCCAGATCAAAGGTTGTTCGCTAACGAAGACCCTCGCGGTTTTCTGTCTCGCTACCCGGATGGCGCAATCTTTGACGAGGTGCAAAGATCTCCTGATCTGCTTTCCTACATTCAAGGACTCGTTGATGAGCAGCGGACACCAGGACGCTATATCCTGACAGGTTCACAAAACTTCGCCCTGAGCCGTCAGGTAAGCCAAAGCCTGGCAGGACGGGCAGGTATCGCTCAACTGCTCCCGTTATCCGGGGGTGAGTTGATGGCTGCAGGGTTGCTCTCAACCGGTCTTGACCCGTGGCTTTTCACTGGAGGCTATCCAGCCTTACACAGTACGGAAGTCACTCCTTCTGACTGGTTTGCAAGCTATCTGGCAACTTATCTTGAACGGGATGTGCGCGACCTGACATCAGTACGTGATTTGATCACCTTTCAACGATTCCTGCGCCTCTGTGCGGCACGGACAGGCCAGTTGTTGAACCTTTCGTCCTTGTCCGCCGATTGCGGCATAGCCCAAAGCACAGCCACCGCTTGGCTTAGCATCCTTGAGGCAAGCTATATCGTCTTCCGGCTCACACCACATTTTGCCAACTTCGGCAAGCGGCTGGTCAAAACACCCAAGCTCTATTTTCACGACACAGGACTGGCGGCATTTCTTTTAGGAATTCAGACCCCTGAACAACTGGCCATCCATTCGGCTCGTCCGGCACTGTTCGAGACCATGGTCGTGGCCGAATATCTGCGGGCGCGCTGGAATCGTGGCGCAGTATCCAACTTGTACTTCTGGCGCGACAGTACCGGGAATGAAGTCGATCTCCTGGTGGATGAAGCCGGCGTCCTGCATCCGGTGGAGATTAAATCGGGGCAGACGGTCGCAGCAGATATGTTCAAGACCTTGAAGAAGTGGCAGACAATTTCAGCATCAACAGCGGAACCGTGCCTGGTTTTCGGTGGTGATGGGGCTTATGTCCGCAGCGGCGTTCGTGTCACCGGATGGCGTGAGATGCTGGTGTCCCCCATAAATTATGAGGATGGGACAAAGTCATAATGCTCCCGGCCGGTCCGTGACTACCTGACCGAGGCGGCACCCCGCGATGAGTGACCGTAAGGGGTTTTGAATCACGCCTAAAATCTCCCGCCAGACGGCCGTTCCTCCCTGCTTACCCCATTGGATAGAGAATCTCGCGATTGACGCTGTCGCACTCGTCCATCAGCTCCGGGGGCAAGACCGTTTCCGAGGCGATGAGGGTCTCGTCGAGCTGCACCGGGCTGGTCGCCCCGATGATCGTGCTTGGCACGAAGTCGAAGCTCAACGTCCACGCCGCCGCCATGGTTGCTGGGGCAAGTCCGTATTTCCTTGCGATCTCGGCGTATCTCTGGGCTGCGGCCAGGGAACGGTCATTGGCGAACCGTTGGGTCTGCGCCTGCATCCGGGGGTCGGGATTGGTCCGATAATCCTCGTAACGAAACCCCTTCCAGTCACCATCGGATACGTACTTCCCACTCAACACCCCGCCAGCCAGTGGCGAAAAGGGCAGCAAACCAACCTGCTCCTTTCGGCAAACCACGGCAATCTCGTCGAGGAACCGGCGGTTGAGCATGGAAAAGTTATTCTGAATGCTCTCGTATCGCTTGAAGCCCTCATAGTGGCTGGTCATCAGCGCCTTGGTCAGTCCGTAGGCGTTCTCGTTCGAGGCGCCGACATAGCGCACCTTGCTGCTACGCACCAAGGCGTCGAGTACTTCGAGGCTCTCTTCGATGGGAACAATCATGTCTGGCCAGTGGACCTGATAGAGGTCGATGTAATCTGTTTTGAGCCGGCGCAGGCTCCCCTCGATGGCAGTGTTGACATGAAAGGCGTCGATGGCCGTGAGCCCGTGGCGCACCGGCGGCACGAACCAGCCGTTGGCCGCGCCCGCCACCTTGGTGGCGACGATGATCGAATCCCTCGGCTTGTCCGCCATCCACTCGCCGAAGATCTCTTCGGTAATGCCGTACGTTTCAGCCGTCGGCGGCACGGGATAGATCTCCGCCGTATCGAAAAAGTTGACCCCGTTTTCGTATGCCTTGTCGAGGATCGCAAAGGAGGTCTTTTTGTCGCACTTCTTGCCGAAGGTCATGGTCCCCATGCAGATGTTGGAAACCCTCAAGCCGCTCTTGCCGATGTAGTTGTATTTCATAGTGCCCTCTGCCGTGATTGCTGTCGCGATTAAAATCCCGGATACTCTCCGCCAGCCGATCCCCACTGACTTCACAAACCTTAATACCCCTCAGCACCAAAAAAGGCAAACCCCGGCCAAGCCAAATCCCTCGCCTGCTTGTCACTCGTAACAACGCCCTCGCCGCCATCGGCAAGCCCAAACGGCATTGTCCTTCTTTATGTCCTGGCTAGCGATTGAGCGCGTCTCAGGTTCGATTTAGGTTGTTGTTTGTCGAGCAGGTTGCTAAGGTGGCTTGACATTCGTTCATTCCCAAAATTATCAATTTTTTACATTATTATCGAATAGATATATAGGGTGACGGCATCCTGTTGACCAGCGAAATCAACCCGCCCGCAAACAACAAAGAGTAATGTCACAAACACGCTACATCCTCGCAGGTTGTCTTATCGACGGCAGCGGCGGCACCCCGAGAAGGAATGTCTACCTCGCGGTGCAGGATGGCATAATTTCCGCCATCGGCCCGGCAGCGGCACTTCCTAGCCCTGACCTAGCGAAAGTCAAGGACCTCTCCCACTGCGTCATCGTCCCGGCGCTGGTGGACTGTAGCCTCACCCTGTCGCGCTCCCCGTCGGTTGACCCTGCTGTGCGCCTGGCCGCCGCAGAGGCGGGACTGACCGAAAAGGCGGCCCTATGGGAGCAGCATGTTCGTTACTGCCATGCCCACGGCGTTCTTGGCGTGGCTGACGGCAACGACGACCCGCTCGACCTGACGACTCAATACCGGAAGAGGCCTGAAAACGAGCGGCTTATCGACATCTGCAGCGCCGGTCGAATCTGTCGGAGCCTGGAGGAATTCGAAACCGTGACCGCACGAGGCTGCGATTATCTCAAAATTGGCTATAGCGACGATATCGAAGACGGCGGGGGTGCCAATCCCCAACTCAACTACGACGACCTGTGCCAAATAATCCGCCGGCGAAAGGGGAAAAAGGCCGTGGTGGTCGCCAATGGGCGGGAACGGGTGGCTGAGGCGCTGCGCGCCGGATGCGATGCCATTGAGCAGGGATATGCCATAGGCGAGGAAAACCTCAAGACCATGGCGGAGAACAAGGTGTTATGGATTCCTGGCGTGTTACGGGCCAAAAACAGTGTGGACGGCTCAGGCTCTGGCGGCGATGTCGCCTGCCGGTTCTCTCAACGTTACGTGGCGCCCGGCAAGGGCAACCCCGGCGCGGAAACGTACTGGAAAAAGACGCTGGTCGAACAACTGACGCAACTTCATCTTGCCCGATCTTTAGGCGTGACCACGGCGGTGGGAACCGGTGCCGGAGGGATAGGCATCCTCCACGGCGAGGCGATGGTCGAGGAGATGAAGCTCTTTATCAAGGCTGGGTATTCCCTGCCGGAGACTATTCGCTGCGCCACGGCAATCGGGGCGACCTTTTTCGGTTTTGAAAGGCTGGGAGAGCTTGCCGTCGGACGACGGCCGACATTCCTCATCACTCGTGGTACGGCGCAGCAACTGCCGCGCAAGCTCTCTTTCCTCGAAGGTATTTATGGGGAAAAATACTCGTCAGCAGAATTTGTGGTTGCATAATAGAGGTTCTGGCAACTTGCCACGTTTTTCTGATAGTAAATTGTAACTATCCAGCTTGTGCCGCCCACAATCTTCTGCTGGACTTTGGTCATCCGCAGGTCGTTTTCGGCTTGATTGTTGGAGAAAGGTTCCGCTTCCTCGACCATGAACCTCAAGACGTCGCTCTCGAAGTCTCGGAGGCGCTCCATTTGAGCGGGGGATCTTGCCTCTCTTGCCTTTTCGGTTTGTTTCTTCAGGGGGTGGGCACTCGTTTTCAGCTTCTTGCAGCAGGTCTCGGTAACGTTTCCGGTAGTGCTCCGATTCGCCTGATGTTTTTACCTTGACTTTTGGAATTGGCAGTGGAACTTCTTAACCCTCAACTGGTCGAGCGGGCTTGGCAGCGCCTGGACATCGCGCCATGACATGGGTGTAGATCTCGGTGGTCTTGACATCGGCGTGGCCCAAGAGCTCCTGGAGGACGCGGATATTGGTGCCGTTCTCCAGCATGTGGAGGTAGAGGCGGACACCTTGCCGTTGGTGGCCAGATGGGACAGGAACTGCTCGATCTGCCTGGCGCCCATGGTGTGGGATGCGTCTGGCCGCCGAAGTAGTGGATGTAGCGCAAAATCCACTGACAATAGTCTGCTCGGTGCGGTAGGCGTAATGGTGATAGCGCAAGCACCTCACGGGTCTGAGCTAGAAGCCTAGCTTGGGGTTGGGTCGGAATTTTGGCTTGTTTTCCATCGTTGCCACCTTAATATGGTAATAAATGGAAAGATAAGACATGGACAAACGCTCACGGCTCGCGTCCATGTCTTACTCTCCAATATACTCATACGAGGAAATTATGTCCAGACATAGGGGCTGCTATGGCGGACAAATTTCTACTTATTCAACTGTTATATTAAGCTCGCTGGAGCGAGCGGTAAGAGGTCTGCTAGTTTGGGGAATATAATTAAAAAATTAAAACGTAATAAATCTAAAAATAGATCTATAATATCTGTACCGGAAATGACCTGGACAGATGAAGAAGGCATTCACTTTATCGGAAGTGGTGATGCTCCTGATTCAAATGATATAAAGAAAATTACCGATGAGTATCAACAGCTGATCAGAAAATCTCCCCTATGGAAACAGATGGTGCAACAATACGGAAAAAAACAAGCTGAAGTGATGTTGAAGGATTTCCAAGTAAAACCAGGCTGATTTCATGACCGCACCCGCCCCTATTATTTCCGCCCCCTACCAAAGGCCGGCCTTAGAGCTGGCGGATATCCTGCGTGCATACCTCCCCGCCTTTCTGAAGGAACATACCCTGCCTGTGCATCACCACAAGGTGTTGCGGGCAATCATGAACTGCCGCACCGCGGCACTCGATATCCACGCCGCCGTTTGTGACACCTGCGGCACAGTGGAATACTCCTACAACTCCTGCCGCGACCGTCACTGCCCGAAATGTCAGGGGTCGGCCAAGCTGAAATGGCTCGGCCAACGGGTGGAAGAGTTACTGCCTACCTCCTACTACCATTGTGTCTTCACCCTGCCCCACCTGTTGAACCTGCTACTGCGCTACAACCAAAAACAACTCTACGATCTTCTGTTTCACGCGGCCTTCGCGACGCTCAACAGCTTTGCCGCCAATCCCAAATGGCTGGGCGCGAGCCTGGGCTTCATCGGGATTCTCCATACCTGGGGGCAGGACCTCAAATACCACGTCCATCTGCATTTCATTGTGACCAGCGGCGGGTTGTCCGAGGACGGCACAAAGTGGATAGCCCCGAAATACGAGCACGATTTTCTGTTTCCGGTAAGGGCCATGTCGAAGGTGTTTCGTGGCAAGTTTATCGCGGGTCTTTCGCAATTGTTGGCAGAGGATGCCCTGGAACTGCCCGGAGAGATGGCCCAACTGCGCCACCCCGTGCCCTTCGAAGCGTACAAACGTCGTCTGCACGACGAGGAGTGGGTGGTCTACGCCAAGCCCCCCTTTGGCGGGCCGGCGGACGTGTTGTCGTATATTGGCCGCTACACGCACCGGGTAGCCATCTCCAACCATCGCCTAAAGGGCATGGAGGATGGCGCGGTCACCTTTGAATACAAGGACTACAAAGACAAGAGTGCAATCAAGACGATGACTCTTTCCGGCGATTCCTTTATCAGCCGCTTCCTGCAACATGTCGCCCCCACTCGGTATGTTCGGATTCGTTATGGAGGGTTGCTCGCCGGCCGTGAACGTAGCGACAATCTAAGGTGCGCTCATACCCTGCTTGCGACCCGCAATTCGGACGCGAAGGGTTTCCTGGAACATCTGATGAACTTGGCTAAGCGACTGTTTGAAGCAGCCCGACGGAAGTGCCCATCCTGCGGAGAGGGAACGATGCTGTATTTTGAATTATTGCACTGGGTGCCAAGTACTCATTGTTGGCGAGGTGAGCAGCTAGGCCCTGTTTTTCGAGGAGTCGGCTAGCTGATGGGCATGGTGCAAAAAAATATAAGAATGTCCCGTTTTCACGGGAAAAAAGGGATGGTATGCCTGATTTGCCCGTTGTAGTGCCTCTCGGGGGACGAAAATTTGGCCAACCTGGCCATTATAGCGACAAGAGGCATGGCAAAGGCCATGCTCGGCTGCACGATCGAGGCATACCGAATTGCCTCGGCAATAGATGAATTAAAAGAAACCCCATAAGGGGAAGCTGGACCTTCAAAGGCCAGCAAGCTTAATATAACGAGGCGTTCGAGCTGCAAACCGAACCCCGCGTTTTGCAGCTCAACTAGGCGTT